>CAMYOI010000051.1 GCA_947259955.1 uncultured Gammaproteobacteria bacterium | reverse complement strand
GCGCGCCCCATTGATTTTCAATCTGCGACGCGATCCGTATGAAAGAGCCCAGGAAAACTCGAACACCTATTACGACTGGTGGCTCGATCACGCTTTTGCAATTGTGCCAATCACTCAAGAGGTTGGGGAGTTCCTCATGACCTTCAAGGACTACCCGCCCAGCCAGACACCAGGTTCGTTCAATTTGACGAAGATGCAGAAACAGATCGAAGAAATGAATAAGAGCGCTATCCGGTAGTTGCCAACAGCATGTTTGCATAAAGGCCGTACCTGTTACGGCCTTTGTTGTATAGTTTTTCGTAAGAAATTACACAATGAAAAATTTCTACATACAAAACCCTTCTGGTCAAAAAACTCCAACCGATTGAAATATCATAGTTTATCCGACGCACGACGACGCTTAGAATCCCCGATATATTGCAGAAACGCTAAGCTGTGGAGAAAAGATTACGGGTTGGATGCGGATGCTGGCGTACATCACCGGGACGGTCGACCAAGATGCTTTAGGGCTTCGAAGCAGTTCACTACCCAGAGGGTAGAGGATCCCTTATGACATTCAAAGTGGCCCAACAGCGGATCCAGATGTTTGCACTCATCTTAAGCATATTCGCAATAACGTGCTCCATGTCATCGGCGTTTGCGCAGACAGTGGTACCGACCCAATTCGCGTCTTCAGCAACAAGTGTCGCCGCCCCGGACAATCTGACCAAGAACCAGGTAGATGCGCTGGTCGCCCGATTGTCCGATGAAGAGGTCCGAACCCTGTTGATCCGCCAACTTGACAAAGCCGCGGTCGCTGACCAGCAGTCGGAAACCCGAAAAACGGCTATGGACCGTTTCGTGGCGGGCCTCAACCGAGCAGAAGTAAGTATAAGCCAGGCGGCCGCAGCTATGGGCCAAGTACCCCAAGTTCCCGGCATTGTCTGGCGCGGCATCACGGAGGGAACCGACGCCAGTACATGGGGCGTCATACTCACGCTATTATTGTTTTTCGCGATTGGTGTAGGCGCTGAATGGCTTTTCCGGCGTTCGATGATCAACGTTGTGAAACAAGCCGCCCCAGATGAGCCGCTGCCGTTCGGATCCAAATTCAAAGTGGGTCTCCTGCGCGCCGCCATAGATGCAATCGCAGTCATTGTGTTTGTGTTCGGCGCGGTCATCGCCTGGCGCGCCTCCGGTCTGCCGACCGATAATGCAAACCATCTTTTTACCACCTTACTTTCCGGTGTCTTGGTTTGGCGGTTTGTCGCCGTAGCTTCGCGGCTGGTACTGGCGCCCAGGATACCCTGGCTGCGATTGCCGCATTTGAGCGATTCAGAAGCACGCAGTGCTCACCTTAAGCTGATGCTGCTGGCCGGCCTCGTGGTGTTCGTCCTGTGGTGGTCCAAACAACTCATGCTCGGCTTCCGTATTGACCAAGCGGTAGTCGCCGCTTTTGGCCTGGTTGACGGCACCATATTCATCGTGACCGTGATCGTCATGATTTGGCAACTCAAACCCCGCGCTGTCGAAACGGCCGATGCCGACTGGGCACAGGACTACGTTTCTCGGAACTGGCATATTCTGGCTACCATCGGAGTACTTTTTATTTACGCTCTTGCCCTCGGAGTCAATTTCGCCACTGGCGCAAGTGTTTTGAATCAGGCTATCGCCAGCCTGATCTTTCTCGGATTCATCCCGATCATAGATAAGAGTCTACGCAACTGGGTGTACGGTTTCTTAAACGAAGCGGAGGGTGAAATACCTGCAGAACTGCCCCCCGCACAGCTCACCGATAGCTTCCAAACGGATGTGACGCCGCTGCACTCCGTCGAAGACGCCAGTCAAAAATCCGCCGGCAAGGTAAAGAGCTATGACAGCGTGATAGTCGGCAATCTGCGTATACTTCTGTTCGTGTTCGCGGTTTTCGTAGTCGCCGAAATCTGGGACCTCAAGCTGTTCGGACTCCTGCGGTCCCTGGTCGGAGAGCGGACGGCATCTATATTAATTAACATTTCCATCACCAGCCTGGTGGCTTATGCCCTGTGGGGAATTATAAGTACGGCGGTAGCGCGTGTCGCCGGTCCCGAACCGGAACCGGGGGCCCATGCGGGCGATGGCGGTGGCGTCGGCGGTACACGATTGGGGACGGTGCTGCCCCTGTTCAAGAAGTTCCTGTTCGTCACGATTATCGTTATGCTGGTCATGATCGCGCTGTCATCCCTGGGGGTCAACATCGGGCCGCTGATCGCCGGCGCGGGTATTTTAGGCATCGCCATCGGTTTCGGGGCGCAGACGCTGGTCAAGGACATCGTTTCGGGATTGTTCTTCCTGCTCGATGACGCGTTTCGTGTTGGGGAATATGTCAACATCGGCGACACCAAAGGCACCGTGGAAAAAATCTCCGTCCGCTCGTTGCGCCTGCGCCACCACAACGGGCCACTGCACACGGTCCCGTTCGGCGAAATCCAGACGTTGACCAACTGGAGCCGGGACTGGGCCATCATGAAGTTCGAGATCCGCGTCCCGTTTGAGACCGACGTCGACATGGTGCGCAGAATCATCAAGAAGGTCGGACTGCAAATGATGGAGGACGAGGAGCTTGCCCCGTTTTTCCTGCAGCCGCTAAAATCTCAGGGCGTGAACCGTATGGATGATTCTTCGTTCATTATCCGGTGCAAGTTCACCGCTATACCGGGCAATCAGTTTGTTCTTCGCCGTGAAGCCTTTATGCGCATCCAGCGTGCGTTCGAGGAAAAGGGGATCAAGTTCGCACCACGGCGGGTCATCGTCGAAACCACTTCTGCCGCGGGTGCGGACAGCCAAGCCGCTGCCGGCGCCTTGGGCGCCCCGGAGGCACAACTGAACCAGGGCAAAGACGAGCCTGGGTAACGAAAAACTTTGCACTCGGCTCGACACCAGGTGGGATTGATAAGTCGTAGAGGTCACCATACACAAAGAATGGAAAGTGTTTCGTCGGATTTCCGCTTTGGCCGCAAGCGTCGTGGTGCATCGCAGCGGGATCCGGGTTTTGGCCCGGAAAATTAGTGGCCGCTTAACCTGGGTACAGGGGACATAGACCCTCATTGTATTGCGGCGCAGCACCACCGGCAGGAGTCGACCCGGAGTCGTCATTGGGGCTTCATGCCCGTCGGTCCAAAAAACCCCAGATTGCTGACGTTCGAATCTGGGCCGTGGAGGGTTATTTTTGGCCAGAAGCTGCCGTAAGAACTAACCAGTTCGCTGGATAAGATTTGCACATTCAGATAACGTGTATGAGCGTAACAAGACGGAGAGCTCGGAATGTCTCAAGCGCGCCGTATCGTTTATCCAGACGCGGACCCAACCACGGTCCATCTGCTCAAAGGCCGTTTGTGGAGTCGTCTTGAAGCACTCGGCACCTTCACCTGTCATGTCGGCGCGCCCGCCGATGACGAAGCGGAGTTGAGCGTCAGCTCTGGCGCCAATTGGAAAATGTGCGAGTGGCTGGAGTCGACTGCGATCTCGATCGGTGGACGCAACATTCTAATCTCTTGTTAAAGAGAAGGAGTGTTGCTGATGAAATACAGAAAGAGGATTTACTACACAGAAGAACAGAAGGCCTTGATGTAGGATCGCTGGCAGAAGGGCGAATCACTGCATTCCATTGCCCGATTGTTTGATCGATGCCTTGGATCAATAGCTGGTATTTTGTCGAGAACAGGCGGTATCCGTCCGGCACCGCGTCGGCGATCGCGTCTGGCACTCACATTGGCTGAGCGTGAGGATATTTCACGGGGTGTAGTGGCGGGCCACTCGATCCGTTTGATTGCGTCAATGCTCGGCCGGGCGCCTTCCAGCGTAAGTCGTGAGATCTGCCGCAACGGAGGCCGGCGATATTACCGGGCCAGCTGTGCTGATCAGGTGGCCTGGGACCGGTCACGCCGCCCCAAGATCTGTAAACTGGTAAAGAATCGTGCGCTGGCATGTATTGTGGCGAAGAAACTCCAGTGGGAATGGTCACCGCAACAGATTGCTGGCTGGCGCTCAAGCGTACTTTTCCGGACGACGAGAACGACCAGTTGTCACATGAGACCATTTACCGCAGTCTCTTCATCCAGGCCCGTGGGGCCTTGAAGAAAGAGCTACTGCATTACTTAAGGCGCGCACCCGAGCGATGCGTCGTTCGCGCCATTACACGCAGAAGACGGATGATCATGGCAGGATTACCGGTGCCGTATCAATTCGCGAGCGACCGGCATCTGTAGAGGACCGTGCCGTTCCAGGCCACTGGGAAGGCGACCTGCTGTGCGGCAGCAACAACAGCCAGATCGCGACACTAGCCGAGCGCCACACACGCTATGTGATGTTGGCCAAGACTCCGTTATCGTTCTTCCACTCACTCTTTGGTGCAATCTTTTCCGCCGTGTCCCAATGCTCAACTAGTTTACCTTCCTCGACTCTAAAGAGATCGTAAACGGCGGAGTGAGTTGTATGCTCTACATTTTTTCATGCACTGATACGGATTTTTGCTACTTGGCGACAATCATCAATCCCACACAAACTCCAGCATAAATCGCAGGTCGTATTCCGTACCTTTGCTCGGGCGTATGACATTCTTGAAGAACTGGGTCGAGAAATTCATCTTCTGTTTGCCCCATTTGAAATGACGCTGGAAGCCGCCGCCGAGCGGCACGTAGGCGTCCTCACCGGAGGGCTTGTCCCAGTTGACGCTGATGCCGTAGGGCACGTATATGGCGTCCCTGTCCGTATTCAGTTTGTAGTATACGAAGGGCTTCGCCATGAGGTAGTTGACGTCGGCACGGTCCGCGTCTCCGGCGACCGACTACAGCTGCAGGATGATGGCGCCGGCAAACAACCGGCCCGACTCGTACTCGTAGTCGAAGCTGGGTCCGATAGACCATTTGCCGCTGCCCAGTCAACAGATCGTTGATGCCGGCTTCGATCTCGAAGCCGGGGGCTGTGTTGCCGGGCGGCTGCCCCGGGATGGGCCGCGGATAATCGGCGCCTTCCAGGTAGGAGATGTTCTTGACCTCGTAATCGCCCAGCGGGAAGTAACTCTCGGTTTCCAGGCCGAGGGTTTCCGCCTCGGTCCCTTCGGGGAGGAAGCTGACGAAAAACCAGTTGCGCCAGGCGCCGACCCGAAAGCCGCCCGCGGATGCGGCGTGATTCTGTCCAGGCGTTTCGTCCCCCAACACCGAACTCACGGGCGCCGACAACAGGCCGAAGAATACCGCGAGTAAGCACCACGCGGACACGTTTAATTCTGGCCGGCAACTCAACGGGCACCCGATTTCAAATGTTTTATTGGTCATAGCATGCCAGAGGTGCTGTAGCACCTTTGGGATGACTTTCTTGCGTCGAAGCCTGACTAAGGTGACGCCCTACGCGCTCATCGAATCGGCAGCACCAGCGAGATTCGCAGAACGCGATTGGCGGCACCGTCCGGTTTGACCACGTTCGAGTAGGCCTGCACCGACAAATTGAAACGCGACGACCCGGACTTGAAATGCTTGCCAAAACCTCCGCCCAGCGGAACCAGCCAGCGCTGATCCGAATCCGCGTTCCAGTTTGCGGTGATGATCGGGCTGTAGACGAAGTACCAGTCGTTGCCGAGTTCACGCCGGACCAGTCCGCGCACCAGCAGCTGGTTGATGTCCGCCCTCTCGGCGTCGCCGCTGAAGGATTTGAGATTACCGGCCAGCATGCCGAGTCGCCAGGGCCCTGCCTGATAGCCCAGCCGCACCGCCGGACCCGCCGACCATTTGCCGCTCCCGAGGCTGTCGTCGGATGCGGTGGGTATGCCGAAGATGGCGCCTATGCCCCACTTCAGCTTACCCAAATCGTTCGGAGTGAGAAATGTGGCGTTCGTTAGATCACCGAGGCCGAACACCTGGGGCCCCGGTACCGGCTCCGGATTGCCGGGGGTTCCGGGCGCTCTGCCAGGCGCATCGGTGAGGATGATGATGCTCACGTTGGCCAGTCGCCAGCGATCGTTGAGCGGCACGGAAAAGGCGGGCAGGAACCGGCCGATGACGGCATCCCCATTGACGGCCCCGCTGTCCGCATCGATCTCTACGGGCAGGATAAAAGGCTTCTTGGAGCCGGCGTTGCTCTCAGAGTCAGCCGCGGCTGTGGACCAGGTCAACATGGAGCATAGAACACAGCACGCCAGCGACCTCCAACTTTGCTTGTCTTCAATGAACTTCCTTTGATGGTTCCTTAACGAAGCATCAGTGTTTGGGCTGAGGTTCATGGTGCAGAGAAACCGCCGTAAGTGTGTTTAGAAGCCGACAGTGACTTGGTCAACTTGAGCCGTATCGACGAAATGGGGCTGAGCCGATCTTCGCACATCGGCGCAGTTTGATTCCGTTGAATATGGGACCTCACACTACCGCCATCGATCGTCAAAGACGCAAACGGACCATCTTAAGTGTATCGAAGCGGTATGCTGCGCCAGCCATCATGATTTTGCCGTCCGCCTTCTCGTAAAGTCAACAGAAGTAACTGGGTTAATACTCCCAGGTCAGACGGACGTACATATCGAATACTTTGCGTTTCCGTGCAGAGCCACTGAGCTGCTCTAATTCTTTCCGCCAACGGAACCGGGGTTCGAAAACCGGCGGACGTTTGAAAAAACGAACCCTCCACTTTGGACGCCACTGGTAGCGGATCTCGAACAGCTCTTCATTCGGGCGAAACTGCGGTGACAACAACCAGCCCGCCCCCGTGCGGGCATAATTGATACCAACGCTGTGACCCGGGTGGAAATCCATGAGACTAAGTACCGCCTGCCACGCCAGTCCACTCGCCTCCGAGTCTAGCCGGGCGACCTCTCGGGTCGGGGTATTTGGCGCGTATCCGATTTCAGCCCCCGCGCGCAGCCGCCTGCCTTCGGAACGCTGCGGCCATCGAAAAGCAACGCGACCAACGATGCCCCAGTAATCCTCTCGCCGGCCGCTTGTTTCGCCGCCCGTCAGCAGCGCGGAAGGCAGGTAGGAGACGTCGAATGCACGTTGGATCACATGCCCCCACGGCTTGGTGTTCTCAACTCCGGCAAAGTAGCTGTAATCGGCACCGCTGCCGTCGAAGTTGAGAGGCTTGCGACGTGCGTCACCGGTTCCGTCGTTGGAATTGCGCTGTAAGATAAAATTGGAGTCCCAACCCCCGCCAAACCGGTAGTTTGCCTGCACGCCGTCGGTCCACGTGATATTAACGTTGTTGCTGTCGTTGCGGTCGAGTGATTTAGCATAGACGCCGCCGCGCAGAACGAAACGGGTTTGCAGCCGACCCAGCACAATAGATCCTCGCTCCAGTGGAGACCAATGTAAGAAGAGCTCATCTAGATTAAGTGTCTCGCTTTCTACGCCGTTAGAAGCACCCGGTAATATGACCTTTGGGTCACAGCCGTCCACGAAGCAAATGCCGGCAAGACCACCACCGAAGAAAAGCTCGTCAGTAATGCCTATATCGGTGCGAACACGTAAGCGCCCGCCAAAAGAGCCCTCGGTTTTCGAATCGCCGTCACGTCCCTCCTGATCGAAATAATCATAGATCAGTCTCAGATCACCAGAGAATTGTAGACCTTTGTCTGCCGTTGAATCTGCCGTGCTTTTGGTATCGATATCTGGGGTATCGTTACCGTTCATATTGAGAGGGGCGCGTCGCGGTGCCGACTTATCTGCTACCGGCGTTTCAGCGACCGCAACAGCCGACAACAGGAACCAAGGTAGCATCAGAACTATGAGCGGGCCTGCTGGTAACAATATTGGTCTCTAGCGCTGGGTAATGACTATATCATGACAAAGATGGATTGAGTCCGAGCATTACTATAAGTCAAATCGCAAGGTTCCAGGAATGATAAATACCAATGTGTTAAGCTCGGTCACCTATAACGCGCTTCAATACAAGTCGTCCTCTTGATAAATAGCCTTTATCCAACCTATTCTACGTTGAAGCGGTTCTTGAAAGGACAAACCTTAAGTGAAACGCCAATCTATCGGCACCTTACTCGTAGCCGGACTCTTGTTTCCGAGTGTATCATTCGCCATCAACGTGGGTGACACGGACTACGAAACGACCCACAACCGCGTCCGGCAACAGGTTGACGCGAGGGAGCACTATCACTTCACGCGGCAGGCGACGTACTTGTATACCGACTTCCTGCAGGGGGACGATGCCACCACGCTCGGTATCGAAACCGATGCCGCCTTCGGGTTCAGTGATATTCACGTTCGGCACATCATGTACCTCGAGGTGGCGGACTATCCGCGGGTCGTTCCGGGCAAGACGACGAATCCTGATGTGACGCAACCCGATGCGTTGGAGGAGGAAACCGGTATCACGGACCTGCTCACTGGCTTCTGGTTCAGCCGGGACAAAGAAGAGCACCATGCGTTGGAGATTGGCTACGGTCTTGGGCTCCAGTTGCCGACCGCGTCCGATGACAGTCTCGGTACGGGTAAGTGGTCCGCCGGTCCCAGCATCGACATTGAGTACAAGAAAGGGAACTTCTTCGGTGGAAGCATCTTCATCCAACTGTGGGACTTCGCCGGCGAGAGTGACCGGAAGAGCGTGAACACACTCATCTGGAAGTACTTTCTGATGTACGACCTGAACCGAGACTGGAAGCTGATCTCGATCCCATACGGGGTAACGTATTACTGGAACAAGCCTTCGGATGAAGCGCTCTCTTTTCCCGTCGGCGGCGGGTTTCAGCGCAACCTGCACTGGGGGAAACAGGAGCTTTCGGTTCACCTCCAGGCGTTCAAATATATCGTCCGGCCGTCCAAGGGATCCGAGGCGGATGTGAGACTGACGTTGGAGTGGTATTTCTGAGGAGAAGACATCATTGACCCGAAGACCGCGAAGAGCGGATGGGCGGCGCGGTGTGGTCGTACATTTGGCGGCACGTACTATGGGATTTGGGAGATTCACACGAAACGATTCATCTCCAGCACTGTATAAAAGACCTGGTTGTGGGCTCTGGTATTGAGTTTTGATTTCGGTTCTCACAACCTCAAAGGGATATCAGGCGAATGGGCGAATGGGCGTTATACGGAGTGGTGAACGTTACTGGGTAGGGAATGGAATAAGTTGAGCGGCAGGTTTGGGTCGAAGCGCCAGTTCGTCCAGATTCTATGAAGGAGTGCAACGAGTATGAAGGCGCCCGTCGCGCTAGTCACCCTGAGTGGCCGGAATTGGCCGGGTCCTGACTGACGGAGTACAGCGAAGTCTACCCGCTCGAAGACTATTCGCTCCGACCGCTATGGCGCGGACAGCCGCCGGTCAAGCGCAGACAAATTTGTTACTGGCCTGATCGGCTGGACCTGACACATTCTTGCCGGTCGCAACCAGAGCACGCTACGCCCGCAATTTGCCCGTTCCGGTCATTTACGATTGGTTAAACTAATCAGCTGATTTTGCACTCCTGAGTACATGTACACTACCCCAAATTCAGAAGATACACGACAACGAAGTAGGCGGCTCCGAGGCCGTACAGACCAGGGGTCTGTGTAAGTAACGTCCCCCGCTGGAGCTGTACCTCGACAAGATTGGGGAGGCTTCGCTGCGGGAATACCCGACGGCCGGATGGCCGAGATTCAAATATATTGGAAAAGTAATGAACAATTCTAAATACAAAAAGTTTGTACTAATCATTTTAACGTTGGGGTTTTTGCCGGTGAATGCTCTAGCCCAGAGTGCTGATCCTGTAGCCGAGAGTGATGATCAAATAGACCGGCCCTGGGGGCTATCCGTTTACTACGGAATCCTGACAGACGCTACTATGATGGAAACAATCACGTTCGATGCCGACTTCAACAGCGAGTTCAAATTCTGGGTTGTCGCATTGAGTAAAAGAATAAAGAAATACAGCGATAATCTGGATTTCGAGATAGAAGGGCAAATAGCCAAGCACAGCGGTGGCCAGGACAATATGGAGCTCAATGGCTTGCTGATTGCGCGCTGGAAAAAATTTCCATGGGACGGGTTTGTCGACACCAGCGCAGCGTTTGGTGCTGGCCTCTCGTATGCGACAGATACCCCGGTTTTTGAAGAAATTAGCTAGTCGATCCTGAACAACTGCGATTATAGATGTAACCGTTTGATTGTATTGTTGAAGGTTAGCGTTATTGATGGTTTGGGATTGCAGGATTTTGTATAATTGAGGTTCCCTTTCTTGCAATTTCCGGATCAATATTATGCGTCCGAAAGAGCCTGAAGTTTCTCCTGCCACTGATTTGTTTCGCAACCGTTTGGAACACATGCTTGACCAGAGGCATGAGTTGTATCGACTGGCGGAGGTCATTGACTGGTTTAGTTTTGATGACGCGTTTGGTGAGTTGTATTGTCCGGATAACGGGTGTCCTGGGAAGGCGACACGGTTGATGGTTGGGTTGCAGTATTTGAAGCATTTGAATGGATTGTCGGATGAAGCGGTGGTGATGGGTTGGGTGGAGAATCCGTACTGGCAATATTTTTGTGGAGAGGAATATTTTCGGCACGAGTTGCCGGTTGATGCGAGCAGCATGACGCGGTTTCGCAAACGGATTGGGGAGACGGGCTGTGAGAAGATTTTGCAGGGGACGGTAAAGGCAGGTTTGGAAAGTGGTGCAGTCAAGGGATCGGAGCTTAGGCGGGTGACGGTGGACACCACGGTGCAGGAGAAGGCGGTGAGTTTTCCTACGGACAGCAAGCTGATGAATCGTTCAAGAGTACGGCTGGTGAAGTTGTGTTTCAGACATGGGGTTGTATTGCGCCAGAGTTATGCCCGAAAAGGACCTGAGGCACTGCTGCGGACGAATCGTTATGGACATGCCCGGCAACTCAGGCGGATGCGACGCCAGGTAAAGAAGCTGAGGACATACCTGGGTCGAGTGGTTCGGGATATTGAGCGCAAGACAGCCGATGAACCTGAATTACAAGCGGTTTTTGCCGATGAGTTGGAGCTGGCCAGACGATTGCTCAGTCAGCAGAGGACGGATCGGAACAAGTTGTACAGTGTGCATGCGCCGGAGGTTGAATGCATCAGCAAGGGCAAGGCGCACAAGCGTTATGAGTTTGGTGTGAAGGCGAGTATCGCGACGACCAACAAGAGCAACTTTGTGGTTGGTGGATTAGCGTTACCGGGGAATCCTTACGATGGACATACACTCAAGACGGTGTTGTTACAGGTGCGTCGAATGACAGGCAGTGTCATTGAAGAGGTGTTTGTGGATCGGGGGTACCGGGGACATGGAGTAGAAGATTCAGCGGTGTACATTTCCGGGCAGCGACGAGGGATCAAGACCCGTCGGCTTAGGCAATCGCAAAAACGCAGGCAAGCGATTGAACCGGTGATTGGACATTTGAAGTCTGACGGTCACCTGGGGAGGAATTATCTGAAGGGCGCTGAAGGTGATCAGATGAATGTGACATTAAGCTGTGCGGGTCACAATCTGAGATTGATCCTGAGGCGGCTCAGGATTTTTTTGTTGCCGTGTTTGGGTGCACGTATTTGGAGTGTTGGCTATGAGCCGGCAGCAGGTTGGCGCTGAATCCATAGTAACCCGAACAAAGCAGAGACCAATCCTGAAGATCACCCGCAATTCAGTGCAACTATCGCATCAGTTGGCAATAGCAAAACCGGGTTTTTCAGGATCGACTAGCTATGAAAACACAAATCAACTTCTGGGATACCTGCTTTTGGAACTAACTTTTGCGCTGCCGAGTACTCCCCAATGGAATTTAATCGGGCGCATCCATCACCGCTCTGGTGCCGGAGGGACGTTTAACGACGTGAACGGAGCATCAAATTCGGTGGCCCTTGGAGTGAAGTATCTATTTTGATGGCACAGTTATAGATGCTAATGCGGTGATCAATTTTCAACATTTGGTGGTATCAGATTAGGGTCTACTCAGAGTCGTGAACGGGCTTTCCTCGATTTCTCTTGAATGACGGCAATGAGTATTGAGGAGCCCTTCGTGCTACTCACCGTGAGTGGCCGCTCATGGCCGAGTCCTGACTCAAGGAGTGCAGCGAAATCAACCCGCCCGAGGCCTATTTGCTACGACCGCTTTGGCGGTGACAACCGTCGTTCACGGAAAAGGATCATCTGCCTTTTCCTCCATACCGGAATCGATCCAGAGCCTAAAGGTCCAAATACTTCAACTTTTGCCCTGGATGAGGGCGCGCGTGCAAGATCGATATCGGAACTTGTGATCAGTACAGCGGCACCTTCACTCGCCCGTGTAGGGAGGAGTCCCTGGAGCTCGGTAGCGATCCAGCGGACTGCGTTTCGCGTCGCTGCCATAGTAGTGCCCGCTGCCCTCCGGGGCCCCAAACAAGAGAAAGACCGCCGAGGTGGCGCCCTCTCTCGGAGTCTTCATGCCCAATTCCTCCGGACGTTTCCCACGCCCCTCCTCATACTGACGGGTCATGTCCGTAGCGATAAAGCCGGGGGTGCATGCATTTATGACGAGTTGTGGGTGTTCGCGCGCCAAGTAAACCGTGTATGCGTTCGCGCAGGCCTTCGACAATCCGTACGGCGATCCGTCGCCGAGCCCTCGCGATGAGAATGCTTCCGCGCCCCCAGCGATGCGTACGCACTCGTTCATCAGCTCGTCGATTTCGCGCCAAGTCACATCCTGGCGTGTGAAGAATACCTTCCGTTCTGCACTGCACTTGGCCACGAAGTTGGGGCCGGCCGCGGAGGTTATGTTCACGATCCGCCCGCCATCACCGAGGAGCCGGATGAACGCACTGCAGACCCTATGGATGCCCCGGGTGTTCACATTGAGCACTTGACTCACATCGCCCGAGCTCAGCCCGATTCCAGCATTGTTTACGATTCCGTATAGGGCCTCCCTCTCACATGAGTCCCGCACTTCCCGGGCCGCTCGTTCGACGGATTCGTCGCTCGCGACGTCGATCTCCACGACCTGAACGCGATTGGCTCGACTAGCTTCGGCCCGCTGTAGATTGTCTGCGGCGACTTCACCGCGACCGCGATCTCGCGAGCCGAGGAACACGAACGTATCATCCGCTTCCTCGAGGATTCGCTCGGCGATGGCAAATCCGATTCCCTTGTTGGCGCCTGTGACTAGTATTCTTCTCATGGCTACCTCCTATGTTTCGACTCGCGGAGCTAAGCGCTCATCTTGCTGAACGATTTCGGTAGGGCCCGCAACGTCTGCGCGCAGAATAACTGCCAGTTTGCCAGCGTGGTTATGCTCTGCCATTGCTATCCCGTGGAGGGTCAAGATGGACAATATGTTACACCATCCCAAGTCGTGCTCTTTGGGGATTGATTCGCGATAGCTTAACAGTCAAGCGACAGGCCGCTTCTGGTCAGGGTTATCGGATGCCCGCGAGAGGTTGACGTTGGAAGGGGTTGCCAGACTTTGTGCGGGCGTTGGATAACCCTGACCAGGACCGGCCGTTCAGGTAGGGAGTCGCGAACGGCTCCAAAATACTCATTGCCGCCGTTCGGGTATTTAGCCTGAACGCTCACTTACGACCCGTTCCGGACCGTCAAGATACAAATGCTTCACCGTCTGCTTTGGATGAAGACACATGCTCAAGATCGAAACCTGCGAGCAGTGCGGCGGTGCTGTAAAGGTGATTGCCAGCATCGAAGACCCAGTCGTCATCAAACAGATTCTGGACCATCTGGAAAACCGGACTAAATCGCCGCAACCCGTCTCCCATCCAGTCCGCGCACCGCCGGCACACCCCGAACTGGATTAGCCTTGAATCTCGACCGATGCACGTCAGCGATGCCAACCAGGCCATCGTGCGGCCGCGCTCGCGCTCGACGGCGATGAATCCCTGACCGAAGCGCTCCCGCACCCGTAAAAGGCCTTATCCGTGAGTCGCACATCTAAAATTCTAACCGCGATGACCCTGTCAACCTGGCCCGCGCGCCGCCCATGAGCGCCTTGAGCACATTGCCGGTGAACGGCATAGCGGTTATCCTGCCTATCCGTACCATCGTGTGATTAACGGTGCTGATGCAGCGCGGTTTGTGCGGTTCATCGGTGAGTTTCTTGAGGCGTTTGACTTTAGCTAGTGCGCACAAGCCCGGGCACTCGGGCGAACGCCAGCTGGCAACACAGTAGGAGTATATGTGAAATTATCCTTACCTGTCGCCGCGCTCGCGGCCATGACCTTTCTGCTGGTTTTCCCCGTTTACTCTCAGGTCCCCGAGTCTGTTGATCGAAGTATTCTGCCGATTCCGCCCGAGACCTTTGAGGGGAAACTGGAACCGGGTGAAGCTGAATCCTCGCCTCTTTACACGACGAAGATAAGCGCCCCGGAAGGCGCGCCCAACATCCTGCTGGTGATGACCGATGATGTGGGTTTTGCCTCGACAAGTACCTTTGGTGGATCTGCTCCAACACCCACCCTGGACCGGCTGGCGCAGCGCGGGCTGCTGTACAACCAGTTCCACACCACGGCCCTTTGTTCTCCCACCAGGGCCGCTCTGCTGACGGGCCGCAATCACCACGCAGTAGGATTGGGGACATTGGTGGATATCCCCACTCCCTATCCCGGCTATACCGCACATATCCCGCCCTCTGCGGCTACTGTTGCCAGAATTTTGCGGGACAACGGCTTCAGCACTGCCATGTTCGGTAAGGATCACAATATTCCGCATCCTGAAAGGTCTCCGGCCGGGCCGTTTGATCAGTGGCCCACTGGGAGGGGGTTCGAGTACTTTTATGGCTTTATCGCGGGTGATTCTGATCAATGGCAACCGGCGCTGTACGAGGGTATTAGCCCGGTTGATGACCCGGATCGTCCGGAAGGGTATTTGTTGGATGCCGAGTTGGCAGACAAGGCCATCAACTGGATTCACAATCATAAAGCCGCTGCGCCCGACAAGCCGTTCTTTATTTATTACGCCCCTGGCTCTGCCCATGCGCCCCACCAGGCCCCGGCGGACTGGATTGCCCGGTTCCAGGGTAAGTTCGACTACGGCTGGGATGCGGAGCGAGAGCTCATCCTGGCGCGTCAGAAATCGATGGGTGTTATTCCCCGAGACACCGTACTTGCGCCCAGGCCAGAGCAGGTTCCGGCCTGGGACGGCCTGACAGAAAAACAACAGAAAGTTTACGCGCGCTTCATGGAGGTGTACGCAGCCCAACTGGCCTATCAGGACGCCCAGTTTGGCCGCATTATAGATGAACTGGAGCGTATGGGCATTGCGGATAATACCCTGGTGTTGTTTATCGAGGGCGATAACGGCTCCAGTGGCGAAGGTGGAGCTGCCGGCTCAGTGAATGAAATGGCAGATCTTTCCACCGGCGTGCACGGAATTGACGTGGACTGGTTGGCCGAACATCTGGATGTTCTGGGTGGTCAGGATACTTATCAGGGTTTTCAGACAGGATGGGCACTGGCCACAGATACACCGTTCCCCTGGTTCAAGCAAATCGCTTCACACTTGGGTAGCGTGCGCAACGGGATGGTTATTTCCTGGCCAGCGCGCATCAGGCAGCACGGTGGCGTGAGAAGCCAGTACCACCATGTGATCGACGTGATGCCCACACTGCTCGAGGCGGCAGGAGTTGTGGCGCCGGATCGAGTCGATGGAATTGAGCAGCAAACGGTTGATGGGGTCAGCATGTTTTATAGTTTCGACGACGAGACTGCGCCGTCAACCCGCCTTACCCAGTACTATGAGATTCACGGTAACCGGGGGATTTATCACGACGGCTGGCTGGCGAATACGACGCCGCGGAACATGCCGTGGAATATGCCCGTGCAGCGTCCCACTGATACCTCCACGTATAACTGGGAGCTGTACAATCTGCGTGAAGACTTCAGCCAGAGCAATAATCTCGCCGCCACCCATCCCCAGAAGCTGAAGGAACTGCAGGGAGTGTTTGACAGGGAAGCCCGCAAGTACAATGTTTATCCCTTACAGGATGCAGGTGGCCAGATACGGGGGAGAAAGATAGGCAGTCTGTCCCGTGAGCGGCCGCGCATGCATTACGTATATTGGGGGGAGGGCATACATCTCCAGTTTGGTGTTGCGCCGCCATTGTTCTTTCTTCCCTTCAGTCTCGAGGCCGATGTGGAAATACCCACTGACGGTGGCCAGGGGGTCATCGTTGCCGCGGGGAGTAAGTATGGTGGTTGGAGCTTTTACCTGGATGAGGGCAAACCGGTAGCTTACGCCTCTGTATCCGGCTTGCCTCTGCCAGGCGCTCAGTCCCGAGTCGCTGGCAGTCAGCCACTCTCACCCGGGCGGCGCCGTATCAAGTATGATTTTAATATCACCGGCGACGCCGGAGGATCCCTGAGCATTTTTGTGGATGGCAAAGAAGTGGCCAGCGGCCCCATCGCCAGACGTCCAAAAATGCTGGCTGGCAACGGCGAGACCTTCGACACGGGGCGGGATACCAACGTTCCCGTATCTCCAGATTACCAGCGCGAGGGTGAGTTTAACGGCCAGATCAACAAGGTAGAGGTCAGGCTCAAGCTGCCTGCCCAGAGGGCAGGACATGCTTCGATTAGGCATTGAGAATATCAGTGTTTTCGGATTACCACCTGTTGAATTTGTAAGCCTGGCAGCCGATCTTGGATGTCAGCATATTTCCACAGGCCTCACCAGCTTTGGCTACAACCCACATAATTATCCGGTATTCTCCCTTCGAGATGACGCCTCGCTACGCCGGGAGATGATCGCTGCAATGGCAGATCGTGGAATCTCGATTTCACTGGGGGAGGGCCTGACAATCCGCGAGGACATCAATGTCGCAAATTATTCCGGCGATCTGGACATTTTTAGCGAGTTGGGGGTAGAACGGGTCAATACAGTGAGTATGGATACTGACCAGGGCCGAAGCTTCGATGAGTTTGCAGTACTTGCCCAGATGGCCGCCGAGCGGAATATGGAGCTGACCCTTGAGCTCGTGCCTGGTTTTACTGTAGCTGATTTGCCGACAGCACTTTCCGCGCTTGCGCACGTAGATCGGCCGAACTTTCGAATACTCATAGACACCATGCACCTCGTCAGGTCGGGATCGGGTCCGTCTGATATCGCCGCCCTGGACCCGAATCTAATAGGCTATGTACAGCTCTGTGATGCACCGCTTAAACCGCGTTTCGAAAGTTATTTCGAGGAGTCGATGTTTGAACGCATGGTCCCTGGTGAGGGTGAGTTAGGCCTGCGAGAACTTGTCGCGGTTTTACCCGTTGATCGGGTCTACAGCGTTGAAATTCCTCTGCGCAGTGAGGCTGAAGCAGGACTTGGTCCCCGGGAAAGACTGGAAAAATGTGTGCTTGGTGCACGTAGGTTGCTGACAGACGCGCATGGAGAGGCGAGCACGGGCATTGTAAAATCTAAATATTAACGATATTGTTAATATTATGAAAAATACCGATGCACCTGTCAGTGCCAATGACAGGGCAACCTCCTCGCTGAACGAGGATGAACAGCAATTTATCCAACAGGTCTCCCTGTTATTGGCGCCCCGTGGTCTGTCCCCGAGTACAGGGCGGGTGTATGGCTATCTGCTGCTCAGGCAGGGGCCGGTCAGTGTGGACCAGATTGCAATCGATCTTGAACTGAGTCGGGTGGGTGCCTGGAATGCGGCGCGCAACCTGGAGGGAGGAGGGCATATTCTCCGTCAAGCTGTGCCCGGCACTAAGCGAGCTCTTTATAAGGCTTCAGATAATTTTGGGGTGCCCATGTTGGAGATGGCGGCGGTGCTTGGTCAAATGGGGAATTTACTGGCGCAAGGTTCCCGCAAGATTGCCAGCGGCGATGAGGCTGTGCAGCTTAAAGACCGCGCTGATTTCTATCTTGCCATCCAAGATGTGATGAAAGAAATGTTTGTTGGCAATGGGCGTAATGTCCGTGTGCTGTTGCGAAAGACCAGCAACGTCGACGCGATGCAGGGTCTGCCGGTGAAAATCCACTACGGTGATGTGCTGGACCCGGAATCCCTGCGCGTCGCTATGGAGGGCTGCAGCTCGGTTTTCTACAGTGTGGTGGACGCGCGATTCTGGCTGTCAGATCCAGGCCCCCTCTATCGCAATAATGTGGATGGTCTGGTGAACGCTATGGATGCGGCTCTGGCTTGTGGCATCGAGCGTTTTATTTTCACCAGTACCATGGGTACGCTGGGCTTTAATGCCACCGGTCCGGTTACCGAGGATATTGAATTCAACTGGCGCGACAAGGCATCAGCCTACATTCTCGCCCGCCTGCAGGCGGAAGAGCGCTTTATGGATTACTGCAATAACACAGGGCTGCCGGGAATTGCCCTGTGTGTGGCTAATACCTACGGCCCGCAAGACTATCAGCCTACGCCTCATGGTGGCATGCTGTGGCAAGTGGGTTCAGGCAAGGTGAAGCGCGTACTGGATACCAGTGCGCCTATGGTGGATATTCGCGATGTAGCAGAAGCGGCGGTGTCGGCGGAACAAAATGGTCGCCCTGGTGAACGTTACATCATTGCCAATGAGTACATCAGTAACCGCGACTTCTTCGGAATGGCCACACGGTGGGGTGGCCACAAAGCACCGAGCATAATTCCCCACCGGGTTGCCGTAGCCGTAGCCAGTGTGGCCGAGGTATTTATCAAGCTGTTTGGTATTAAGGATTCAATGCTGAGTAAAGACGCGGTGTTTTTATCGGACGCGTTTAAAGAGATGGACAACAGTAAGGCCCGCCGCGAGTTGAACTGGAATCCAAGGCCGGTAAGAGAGACAGTTACTGATGCGCTGGACTGGTATGCGCAGCATGAGCGTGACCCGAAGGGGTAGGTCTGACTCGGCCCCGCTCAGCTGCGAAGGTTTCGAATATCAGTGGGACGTGGCGAGCTGCAATCCGCAGCGGGACGGCAGTCCGATAGATAGCTGACACCGGGGCGCGGCGGATGGTGGAGAGCGCCGCGCTGCTGGTGGACGAAGTGCTGCCCCGCTTGCCGATGCGTCAGTGGGTGCTGAGCTTTCCCTTCCAGTTGCGGTTCCTATTCGCAAGCCGGCCCGAGGTGATGAGCCGCGTTCTGGGTATCGTCTACCGGGCGATCGAGACCTATTTGATTCATCAGGCGGGAATGACCCGCACCGCGGCCAAGACGGGTGCCGTAACCCTGATTCAACGGTTCGGCAGCGCGCTGAATGCGAACGTCTTATGTGGAGCTCCACATAAGATATTTCATGTGAAGTCCTGCGTTATGTGGAGTGATGCTGGTATAGCAGTATGTAAGTCTCGTTGATACAAACACTTATGCAACCGATACTACTAATCTACTCAACATAATTTTAGTAGAAGTCTAACCTCCTAACGTCCTGTTTCGGACTCCAAGGAGGTTGCCATGATCTTAGAGGATTTTTTTCGTCGCCCGAGTGCGATTGCTCGATATCGTTTACCACCACTCGGTCCACTGATGGATGGGTTTTGCGGGTGGCTTCACGCGCAGGGCTTTACCCGTGATATAACGCGTCGGCGGATCTGGCAGGCCTCGCATTTTAACCAGTGTCTTTGTCGATGGGGAATCCGGGATTGCCAGAACATCCACGCATCGCATATAGAGCAATTCATTGAGCGGCATCTACCACACTGTCGTTGTCGACACGGTATGCGCTATGGTCGCAGGGATATCGAGAGTACCATTCGTTCAGTCATCGATTATCTGTCTCAGCAGGGTGTTGTTACATCAGCGGCGCTTCCAACTGATGCAGCGTTCCCATTTTTATTGCAGCACTACCTGGATTACTTGCGCAGTGAGCGCAACCTGGCACAGAGTACAATTAAAGCTCACCGCACTTGCATAGTGCCCTTACTCGACGAACTCGGCGAGCCGCTTTTAGAAGGTATTGCCCGTTTGTCACCCGAGCAGGTGCTGGATTATTTCTCGCGTCACACCTGCAATCGGCCACCTAGCTTTCCTCGGCAACTACAGGGCAGCTTACGCTCATTACTGCGCTTTTGCCGCCAGGAAGGCTATCTTGATCGCGACCTCACAGGGATAATTCCCCCCATACATAACTATAAACTGTCCGGGGTGCCGCGTGGAATCAGTGACAAAGATGCCCGTAAAACTCTGGCTGGCATTGATCGCACGACATCGCTTGGGCTGCGTGACTTCGCCATCATCCTGCTGTTCCACACTTACGGGGTGCGTGGGAGCCAAGTGCGCGCATTGCGACTGCAGGATATCGAGTGGCGTGATAATCGAATCCGTTTTCCGGCCACCAAGGGTGGTAAGGAAGTTGTCGTTCCGCTTACCGATGAGGTGGGTAATAGCCTGTTGGATTACTTACGCCATGGGCGCCCGACTGCACCTTACCCAGAAGTCTTCCTGATCACGCAGGCCCCGTGTCGGCCGCTGCGTTCGCCCAGTGCGGTATCGGTACTCGTGGCCCAGCGCTTGCGCCAGGCACAGGTCAACCCGCCCAGAACAGGCTCGCACGTTTTTCGTCATGGCTTCGCTACGCGGATGCTCCAGCAGGGGCAGTCGCTAAAAACGATTGCTGACCTGCTCGGTCACCGTCACATCAACTCGACCTTCATCTACACCAAGGTTGACCTCAAAACACTCCATCAACTGCCCCTTGATTGGCCGGAGGTGCAACCATGATCCAGACTGAATTTATCAGCATTTTCTCCGCTCGATTGTCAGACTACCTGGCCTTTCGACAGTTGGGCGGCATCGAGCCAAAGAGCCAGCACCAGTTGCTGAGCTATTTTGACCGTTTTGTCCACCAACAAGGCTTTCAGAAGCCGTGGCCATCGCGCGAACTCATCGAACAGTATCTCGCCTCGAACCATCACCTCCAGCCCGGTACCCGCACCAATCGCTTATCCGTCGTGCGCCAGTTCTGCCGCTACTTTTACCAGTTTGAACCCCAATGTTATGTGCCGGAGCCCTCAATGATGCACCAGATACGACCGATGCGAGTGGCGCACATCTACACCCATGCCGAGATTCAGGCCATCGTGCAGGCCGCGTGGCAACTGCCTCCGCCAGGTTCTTTGCGGCCCCACACCTTCGCCACCTTATTCGGATTACTCTACACCACGGGGCTACGCTGCGGTGAAGCTTTTGGCCTGAACTTGAGTGATGTCGATCTGGAGCAGAATCGGCTATTCATCACCCAGGGTAAATTCGGTAAATCCCGCTGGGTACCGATCTCATCATCAACTGCCGATGCCCTGCGGCGATACCGGCACGAACGACTTCGCATCGCGCCATCCCTCCCGGACAGTCCGTTTTTCGTCATTCCAACCGGCCACCGGCTCTATCACACCAACGTCAATCATGCTTTTCGCCGGGTGCTCAAACACTGTGGGCTACGCGGCGGCAAGGGCTGCCCGGGTCCACGGCTGCACCACCTGCGGCATAGCTTTGCCTGTACCCGACTTCTCCTCTGGTACCGCGAGGATAAGGATATCAATGCATTGCTACCGGCTCTGGCCACTTACCTGGGCCATATCAATATCAACTCAACCCAGGTTTATCTGCGTGCCACCACGGCATTACTCGAACAGGCAAACCATCGTTTTGCAGTACATTTTCGTCACCACATCTTGCCCAGTGGAGACTGACATGGAAAAGAATCACCCAATCGCGCATTTTGTGCACGGTTTCTTTCACCACTATCTGGGAGCACAGCGAGGTCTCAGCACCAATACCATCGCCAACTACCGCGACAGCCTCAAGCTCCTGTTCCAGTTTGCCTCCCAGCAGTGCAACAAACCGGTCGACAAGTTGGCCGTGGAACACCTCAATGTGGGCTTGGTCCTTGCTTTCCTGAACCATCTCGAAGCAATTCGGGACAATTGTCCTCGGACGCGCAACAATCGGCTGGCGGCGCTACGCGCCTTCTTCCATCATGTAGCGCGAGAAGAGCCCCTGTTGTTGGCCCAATGCCAGCGCATCTGTGCAATCCCCTTAAAGAAGACCCCGCACAAGTGCATCAATTACCTTGAGGACAAGGAGGTTCAGGCATTGCTTGACAGCGTGGATTTCTGCACCCGCTACGGGACACGAGATTATGCACTCCTGTTGTTTCTCTATAACACCGGCGCCCGGGTTCAGGAAGTCGTTAATTTGCAGACCAGCGACATACACCAGCAAACCCCTCTGCAGGTGAGGATCATCGGCAAAGGCAACAAAGAACGAATCTGCCCCCTGTGGCCCGAAACTGTCCGGGCCATCGACACGTATTTGCATCACCGCGAGGAGGATGGTTGCGGCTCATCAGCACTGTTTCTCAACGCCAAAGGCGAGCCGATCACGCGCTTCGGTATCCGCCATATCGTGCGGAAATACGCAACCAAGGCAGTGTTAGTGTGCCCGTCCCTGGCCACCAAGAATGTCAGTCCCCACCTGGTTCGACATTCTACCGCCATGCATCTGCTGCAGTCGGGAAACGCCATCACCGTTGTGAAAGACTGGTTGGGGCATGCCGATGTCAATACAACTCACGGCTACGTCGAGATCGACTTGAAGATGAAGCGCAAGGCACTGGAAGCTTGTCAGGCACCACAAACCCAAACCACACAGCACCAGGCCAGGTGGCAACAACCAGACCTTCTGAAATGGTTGGATGAACTCACCAAAGTGTCTGGGAATTATGTGCAGTAATCTTCACAGCCAGATCCCTCTGATGGTCAATTAATGCGGAAACCAGGGAGGCGGGTATGTATCACTCCACATAACGCAGAACTTCACATGAAACGTCCATTTTCATATGTTGTTCCTCGATGGGGTGTACGTCATTGGGGAGGAAGGCCTGGTATTTCGTCGTGTCCGGCCGCCTATTCGGAGGAGCTTGGAGCACCTCGTCCAGACCATCGGTCAACGGGTCGGTGCTTACCTGGAGCGCCGGGGGCTGTTGGTTCGGGATATCGAGAACACTTACCTGGCACTCGAATCAACAGACGTCTCAACCATGGACGATCTGTTGGGTCATTCGATCAGCTACCGGATTGCCGTTGGTCCCCACGCCGATCGTAAGGCATTCAAGCGCACCAACGACGAAAGCTGGAACGGCTGTGCTTATGCAGAGGTCTGCATAACTGGCACAGCCGCTCCAGCTTGTACCGCTGGTGAGCCCGGGCGGCGGTATCGACCGAACGCATGGCCCTGACGAGTCAGGGGAATGTGCGCTATACGCTCAAGACACCGTACCGGGACGGCACCACCCACATCATCTTGGAACCCCTGGACTTCATCGCCCGCCTGGCGGCTGTGGTGCCTAAACCGCGGGTGAATCTGACCCGCTACCATGGTGTGTTCGCCCCGAACAACCGTTTGCGGTGATACGCCTCGGCGACGGGTTGCTATAAGAAAATAACCGGGAAAGCGGACACTCAAAACGCAAGTTTCCTCGTCTGTCTAAGGTCGAATCATGGCCTGAGATCCGCCCTCGTGTGAGTGTGTGTGAACGGCCGGAATGGGCAAATTGCACGCGTTCCCAGATCAGGTCACGACCGTCTCTTATGGGTCGAAGGACTAAACCGCTCTCGCGGTAACCGGTAGCGAGTTATTCGACGACTCCTGACGCCGAGATTTCTCTTTAGACGATTACAAGAAGGGTCTGTCCTGTGTTGAAGTTGTAGTGCCAACCATCAACTCAACACATACGAGGAGCAGACCCATGACAGAGTCTACCAAACCCATCAGCCCGTTGCGTCGCCGCATGATCGAGGACATGACGATGCGCAAGCTGTCTCCCAAGACCCAGACAGCCTATATCCGCGCGGTCAAGAAACTCACTCGTTTTCTAGGGCGTTCACCCGATACGGCGAGCGCTGAGGATCTGCGGCGTTTTCAGTTGCGCTTGGTTGCCGACGGCACCTCGCGGATTACGTTAAACGCGACGATAACCGGGCTCAAGTTTTTCTTTGAGGTGACCCTGGATCGGGGCGACGTGATGCGGAAGATGAGCACGGTGTACGAGCCGCGGAAGCTGCCGGTGGTGCTTTCTGCCGAGGAAGTGACGCGTCTTTTGGATGCCGCCCCCAATCTCAAGGCCAAAGCGACTCTGGCGGTGGCCTATGGGACGGGTCTTCGTGCCAACGAAGTGGTGCACCTCAAAGTGGGCGATATCGATCGGGAACGAGGACTGATTCGCGTCGAGCAAGGCAAGGGCCGTAAAGACCGTTATGCCATGCTCTCGACGACGTTGCGCGCACTGTTGCGGGCCTGGTGGTGCGATGCCCGGGCCAAAGGCAAGATGCTGCCCGGTGGCTGGTTGTTCCCTGGCCAGAACCCGGTCAACCCGATGTCGACCCGTCAACTCAACCGGCTCTGTCACGCGGCGGTGGATGCGGCCGG
>CAMYOI010000050.1 GCA_947259955.1 uncultured Gammaproteobacteria bacterium | reverse complement strand
TATTGCAGGCATTCCTGAACCACTATTCCGACAGCGCTGCCGCCTCGCCATATTCCGACTATGAAATCGGGTCGAAACCCGCTGTTGAATATTTTAACCCCGAGGCGATAGCCGTCGAGTAGCAGTTCCTGTTCCTCGATGAACAGTTTTTGATCGATCCGCCGGGCTGACATCGAATGGATACTATCACAGCACCTGTATATCATCAGGGAACCGAAATGATACGAGGGGCAGCGACATGGCGGAAAAACTTTACCTGACCGCCCAGGGTCTTCTGGAGGATTCGTTCACACTGGGATCACGAGTTATCAAGAGCGGATTCCGGCCCAGTACCATCGTCGCCATCTGGCGTGGTGGTACGCCAATAGGAATTACGGTTCAGGAGCTGCTTGCCTATTTCGGCATCGATACCGATCACATTGCCATCAGGACCTCGTCTTACGGCGGCGGTATCGATGACCGCAGAAGTTCCATTCGTATTCACGGTATGAACTACCTGATTAAACGGATCAGAAACGAAGACCGCCTGTTGATCGTGGACGACGTATTCGATACCGGGCATACAATTGAGGCGGTGATCGAGTACCTCCACGACAAGGCGCGATTGAATACGCCCGCGGATATCAGGGTTGCGGTACCCTACTACAAACCGGGACGGAATGAGACCGGTCGAATTCCCGATTACTTTCTGCACGAGACAAACCAATGGATCAAATTTCCTTATTCTCTGGAGGGATTGAGCAGGGAGGAAATCCACAAGCACAGGTCGGAAATTTTCGACATCGTCAGTGGCGCCAGAGTCGAGTGCCGGAAATCACACTGAATCCGCCACGGTCCGGGACGTGGTATAGCGCCACGGCAAATTCACATTCGCCAAGACCCCGGCTTGCCGGTTCACAAAAAGCCGAAGTCTGCGTCGTCGGCGCGGGCCTGGCGGGACTCACCACCGCGCTGGAGCTTTCCCGCCACGGCAAGTCGGTAGTGCTGGTCGAGGGCGAAACCATCGCCTCGGGCGCATCCGGCAGAAACGGGGGATTCGTCACCGCAGGATACGCGGAAGACATTCCCCGGGTGATACAACGGGTTGGCCTTGAGCAGGCGAGGGCGCTTTATGTCCTGTCCCGCGCGGGCGTCGAATACGTCAGGGAACAGATCGAGGTGCTGGACCCGAAGGTACAGGCCGGCAAAGGATTCCTCTCGGTGCAGCGATACGCGGATGAGGATCGATGCCGACGCTATGTCCAGCTCCTGCAAGACGAAGTCGGCCACGATCTCGAATTCTGGCCGGCCGGGAAAATTCGTGAAGCATTGCGTACCGAACGTTATTTCGGCGCGGTGTACGACCCCGATGCATTCCATATCCACCCGCTCAACTACGCGCTGGCGCTGGCCTGCGAGATAGAACGCAAGGGGGGCGTGATTTTCGAAAACAGCCATGGTTTGAGTCTTGAAAAATCGACCCCGGGCTTTGTCCTCGTTACGCCGGGCGGCAGGGTGTTTTCAAGGAATGTCGTGCTGTGCACCGGAGCCGCCCGGGGCCTGTCGCCCGCATTGTCTCGTTCGATCCTGCCGATATCCACTCACGTGGTGGTCAGCGCCCCCGTCGAGGGCGGCCTGGAAGAGATCATCCAGACTTCCGCCGCCATTGCCGATACGCGCAGGGCGGGGGACTACTATCGCATGGTGGATCGGTCCCGGTTGTTATGGGGCGGTAAGATAAGCACCCGTCGGTCCCCGCCCCGGCGGCTTGTCAGCGTCATGAAAAGGACGATCGCCGGGGTCTACCCGCAGTTGAGTTCAATCGATATCGAATACGCCTGGTCCGGTCTTATGGCCTACTGCATCCACAAGATGCCGCTTATTGGTGAACTCGAACCGGGTGTCTGGATGGCAACCGGCTTCGGGGGGCACGGCCTGAACACGACCGCCATGGCAGGCTGTCTCGTTACCTCCGCTATTGTGGAAGGGGATACACGATGGCGTCGATTCACACCCTACGGCCCGGTATGGTCCGGCGGCCCGATCGGAAGCAAACGCGGGGCATAGGATTGTTTTTTGATGCGCACCAAACAGGAGTCAAGCCATGATAAGAACCGGTGAACAATACATCGAATCCATTCGGGACGGTCGTGAAGTCTACGTTAACGGTGAGAAGGTCAAAGACGTGCCGTCTCACCCGATGTTCAAGCCCCTGGTCGACATCCGTGCGCGGATCTACGACATGGCCCATGATCCTGATACCGCGGACTTGATGACCTACGAAGAGAACGGAGATCGTTTCGCTACGGGGCTCAAGCTGCCCTATACGCAGGAGGACTGGTGGAAGAAGCGCCGCGCCACTGACACCGTATTCGAGGATGCGAGGGGCGTCATCACCCGGGTGGGCGACGAAACGGTGGGCGAGATGTGGTCACTCTTCGACGGTCAGGACGTGCTCAATGAAGTCGATCCCCAGTTCACGGAAAACATCAAACGGCATATCGACAAGGTGATCATGGAAGATCCGTTTCACGTGTCGGCGAATACGGACCCCAAGGGTGATCGATCGAAGCCGCCCCAAAAGCAGGATCCGGATTTCCTCCTCCACGTCGTCAAGGAGACCGATGCGGGAATCGTGGTCAGAGGGGCCAAATACGAAACGGCTGCGCCCTATGCCAACCAGGCCTTCACCAAACCCACCATCGCCAACTGGGGGTCGGACGCGCTGTCGGACTACGCGGTGGGATTCATCTGTGACCTTGGCTCTGCGGGCATCAAAATGATATGCCGGACCGGTTTCGCGGGCCGTGCGCCGATCGAGGACTATCCGTTGTCGAACCGCTTCGACGAAGTCGAAGCCCTGGTCATATTCGACAACGTACTGATCCCGTGGGAGAACGTGCTGTTCTACCGTCACACTCGGGCCGCGACGTTCATCCGCGCCACCCTGCACCGATATTCGGCTTACGCCTTCGTTCAGCGCATACTCAAGTTCGCCGATATGATGATCGGCGCGGCGCTGTTCAACGCGCGACAGACCGGGCTCGAAAAACAACCGGCGGTGCAGGAGAAACTGGCTCAGCTGGCGGTGTACCGGGAGGGCATCAACGCCCATCTGACAGCCGCGATCGCGCTGGCGGAAAAGAGCCCGGGCGGGTTGCTCATGCCAAACCAGTCGCAGCTCTACACGGGCCGTGTACACGCCTGTTCGAATCTTGCGCCAATGATGCACATCGCACGGGAACTCTGCGGCGGCCAGATTTGCGTCACCCCTGATGCCGCGGCGTTCAGTGATCCGGAAGCAGGGAAATGGCTGAAAAAATATTACACGATTAACGAGCAATGGGTTTCTGACGACCGCCGCAAGCTGCTCGCTTTCGCCCGCGACCTGCTGAACTCCGACTATGCCGGGCACCGGCTGACTTTCCAGCTGTTTGCGCAATCGCCGCCATTTGCGCATCTGGGCGCGGTGTTCCGCAATTTCTATTGGGACGGGCCTCTACGCTTCGTCCACAAGGCAGCCGGTCTTTCGGACCAGGTGCTATCGGAGACGCCCGACGGCGATCAGGACAGCACCATCACCAATTGGTTTGCCAGCAATCAACCGATGATGCCCCATGATTTGACATCGGCGTGATTCAGCTCGAACGATGCGCATTGAAAAAGAGGGGGAGCTAAAGCAGCGGTTTTTCGACGGTATGAGCTTTGCCGCCTGTACCGTCAACGTGGTGACCACGGATGGGCCTTCCGGGCGCGCGGGCGTGACGGTGTCGGCAATGGCGTCCGTGTCCGCGGATGCACCAGGACCCTCGCTGCTGGTGTGCGTCCATCACAAGAGCCCCGCGGCGGCTGCGATTCTTGGCAATCGGGTGTTCTGTGTCAACGTGCTGCGCGACGACCAGTCCCGAATTTCGGATACCTTTGCCGGGCGCATAGAAACCGAGGCTGGAGACAAGTTTTCCTGTACCACCTGGGTCGCCGGCACTACCGGTGCGCCCCGCGCCAGCGACCCGCTGGTGGCATTCGACTGTCGCCTATTGAGCAGTGAACAGGTCGGTACGCACTGGGTGTTCTTCGGCGCGGTGGACGATGTCTTTATTTCGGAGAGCGGATCACCGCTGATCTACGCCAATCGTGCCTATGGTACCTCCGTCGCCATCAATCCGCTGCCTGCGCAGTTGAAGACAGGAGAGGCTGAGGAGCTGCGCCTGGGCTGTTTCCGTACTTTCGGACCGTACCTGGTACCAGAACTCATTGCGCGCATGATGGCGGACCGGCCATTCACCGTAATGAGCCTGCAGGAAGGAAACCAGAGGGATATCGAGGATGGACTGCACAAAGGAGAAACGGAAATCGCGCTGCTCTATGATCTGGATTTGCGTCCGGGCCTGTGCCTCGAGTTGATGACCGAAATCCATCCCTATGTTCTCCTGCCCCAGGAACATGGACTTGCCGCGAAGCCGAAGCTGTCCGTTCACGATCTGGTCGACGAACCCTTCGTCCTCCTGGACGCACCCAGCAGCCGCGAGTATTTTCTCTCGATTTTCGAGGCGGCGGGCGTAGAGCCGAATATCCGCTTCAGATCGAGCTCTTTCGAGATGGTGCGCGGGCTGGTCGGCCACGGATTGGGGTTCAGTCTGCTGGCAACGAAACCCTCGTCCAACATGACCTACGACGGACGCGCCGTGTCCACCGTAAAGCTCGACTGCGATGTGGGCGGTAGCCGCGTAGTGCTAGCCTACAGAAAGAACGTGGAGCTGTCGCCCGCTGCGCAGGTGTTCGCCGAACACTGTCGTGCGTTTTTCGATCCCGCTTACCATTGATTACGTCCAGGAGCTTCGAAACCATGGTCCACCATAGAATCCGGCCATTCAACACCAAAGAAACCTATCCTGAACAGAACCTGGACAACGACCTCGCGCAGGCCGTGGTCGCCCGGGGCGCCTTGGTGTTCGTGCGCGGTCAAATTGGCCAGGATCTGAATACCTACGAAAGCGTGGGTGCAGGGGATCCCGCCGCCCAGGCACACCAGGCAATGCGAAACATCAGGATGCTTCTCGAGGAGGCCGGGTCCGACATGACGCACATCTGCCGCCTGGTGGTTTATCTAACCGATATCCGCTATCGCGAGGATGTATACCGAACCATGGGTGAATACCTGAAAGGCGTGCATCCGGTGTCGACCGGGCTGGTCGTAACGGCACTGGCGCGACGGCGTATTGACCGTGGAAGACGCGGTGTCGTCGAAATTGCTCTCGGCTATGCGCGAGCAGTTCGCGGCGTGGGTAGAAGAGAGCCGCCAACACGACGCGGCTTACGGTGAAACCGTTGACGGGCGTCCGCGCTTCGACCTCGAGCCCGGGCACGGTCCGGACGCGCCGGCCCTTCGCCGGGTCAATGCCCCCGCTGATGTGTCCGGCGCATATTTCGAAGCCATGTCTGACAGCCGGATGACCGACATGGTGGCAGACGTTATCGGGCCCAACGTGAAGCACCATCACAACAAGATCAATTCCAAGATGCCGGGCGCCGCAACCGCGGTAAAGTGGCACCAGGATTTTCCGTTTACCCCCCATTCCAATACCGACCTCGTCACCGCGCTGCTCATGCTCGATGACGTAACGGAAGAGAACGGGCCCTTGGAAGTCGAGCCGGGATCGCACAAAGGGCCGCTGCACAGCCTGTGGCACCAAGGCGCGTTCACCGGAGCCGTTGATTCGTCCGAAGCCCAACGTATGCAGGCCGCCGCGATGACGTGTTTTGCCCCGGCGGGGTCCGTTTGTCTGATGCACACCTGCGTCGCGCACGGCTCCGCGCCCAATCTGTCAGATAAGCCGCGTACATTGTTCATTACCGTGTACTCTGCGGCGGATGCGTTCCCGTGCTGCCCCAATCCGGTTCCGAATACGCACGAGGGGTTGATCGTTCGCGGTGTCGATCCCAACATCATAAGGGCCACGGAATATCGGCTACGCCCGCCGGAGTTTCCGAAAGGTGCCTCGTTCTTCTTGCAGCAGGGAAGGGACCGCGAGGAGGCCGCACGGTGACGTTCTCTATCGTCGCGCGTTGTGAGCGTACCGGCATGTTTGGTGTGGCTGTGACGTCTTCGTCGCCCGCGGTTGCGGCGAGGTGCGCATACGCTCGCGCGCGAGTGGGCGCCGTGGCCAGTCAGAACGTAACCGATCCGACTCTGGGCATTCGAGGGCTTGATCTTCTGGACAACGGTGCAAGTGCGGAACAGGCCGTGACGATTCTTCGTGAAACGGGCAGCCACATCGAGTACAGGCAGATCCTGGCGGTTGACAAAATGGGCGGCTCGGCAGTGTATTCGGGATCGAAAGCGCTCGGTTTACACGCCCACGCTACGGACAAGAACGTTGCCAGCGGCGGTAATCTGCTAGCCTCGGAGCGCATACCCGTAGAGATCGTCGCCGCCTTCAACGGCGCCGGCGGCGGCCTAGGTGAGCGGATCCTCTCGGCAATGCAGGCAGGTGTCCAGGCAGGGGGCGAAGCGGGAACGATCCATTCCGCTGGTATCAAACTGGTGCGCGACGTGGCCTGGCCCGTAGCCGATCTGCGCGTGGACTGGACCGAAAACTGTCCCATCGCGGAACTCGCCAGATTGTGGGAGATCTACGGTCCGCAGCTCGAGGACTACGTGACGCGTGCCCTCGATCCTGCTGCGGCGCCCAGCTACGGCGTTCCGGGAGACGAGTAAGCGACGGAATCGAACGTTTTGCGCACTCGATTTACGTTCAGGCAGCTGGAGTACTTCGTTGCCCGAGGAGAAGCGGGCAGCATCGTCCACGTTTCCGAGCGGATCAATGTGTCTTCCCCCACCATCTCGGCTGCGATTGCGGACCTGGAGAGCGTATTCGACATACAGCTTTTCGTGCCCCAGCATGCCCAGGGCCTGACACTTACACCCGGCGGCAGGAGATTTTTCAACAGAGTCAAGACACCGCTCGCCGATGTCGGAATTGCCGCCTGACGCCCTGTTCAAGCCGGATCACCCGATGGCGAACCGGCGTTCGGTCTCGCTGGAGGCGCTGTCTAGACTGCCGCTGGTTCTGCTCGATTTGCCCCTCAGCCGCGAGTATTTTTTGTCGCTGTTTCAGAACCGGGACCTGCGGCCCAGAATCGTGGAACGCACGCCGCACATCATGACGGTCAGGTCGATGGTGGCAAACGGATTCGGTTTTGGATTGCTGAACATACCGTCACTGAATGAGAAGGCACCGGACGGCAAGACGCTGCGCTATGTTCCCCTCAGCGGAAAGCACCGGCCCATGGTGCTCGGTCTGGCTACCGCCAGGAGCGAACGCAAGTCACGCGTGCTGGCAGAATTCGAGAAGCATTGCCGTAATTCGATCCATGCCCGACACGTGCCCGGCATGGCAATCCTGAAATCCCGGAAGACCGGGGTCAAATAGCCACGCCCACATTTCTCACCAGGTCAATTTTTCCAGCAATCGATCCATCATTGCGTCGCATCGCCGCATCTGTTCCAGGGTGATGAATTCGTCGGGCTTGTGGCCCTGATCCATGGAACCGGGCCCGCAGACAACGGTCGGAATACCGAGTCTTTGACGGAACAGCCCACCTTCGGTGCCGAACGGGACCTTGTATTTTTGGCGCTCACCCGACAGCGATTGCACGAATGCAACGATCTCTTCGCCGGGGCTTGTTTCGAGGCCCGGGTAGGCGTTGGTTGCTTCGATCCGGATATCGGCACCCGGAAACGATGCCCGGGCTGTTGCCACCAGTCGAGCCGCGGCATCTTCGATTCGGTGCAGGATTTCATCGGGACTATCGCAGGGAAGATTTCGAATTTCGAACTCCACGGTGCAGCGGTCCGGCACGATGTTGAGCGCGGTTCCACCCGTTATCACGCCGGCATGTATGGTAGTAAAGGGGACATCGTAGTCGTCGTCCCTTGCCCCATCGCGCTCAATACCGGATTGCTGTTGCCGCAGCGCGTCGATAAAATCGCACGCCAGGTGAATCGCGTTGAATCCTCGAGGCGCCAGCGCGGAATGCACGGGCTCGCCCAAGCACGTTGCACGCAGTGCCGTCTTGCCCTTGTGCCCGGTTGCCACCCTGAGTTCCGTCGGTTCTCCGACGATACAAAATGCCGGCCGCGAGGGAGCGGACGCCAGCATATCGAGCATGCGTCTGACGCCGACACAGCCGATTTCCTCGTCATAGGACAAGGCAAAGTGCAGTGGGACCTTGAGGTCGGTGCGCGTGGCAATGAGCATTGCCCTGAGTGCGCAGGCCAAGAAACCCTTCATATCGGCGGTGCCGCGCCCGAACAATTTATCGTTCTCCCGGGTGAGGGTGAAGGCTTGTTTGATCCACTGTTGACCCTGGACTGGAACGACGTCGCTGTGTCCTGAGAGCATTACGCCCGATTTGCCTTCAGGACCCACGAGTGCATGCAGGTTGGCGTTTTCGCCGTCGGTGCTCGGAACCAGGCGGGTAGCAATACCCTGGCCCTCCAGCAGGGACCGGACATAACCGATGAGTTTGGTATTGGGTGTGCGGCTGATCGTGGGAAATGAAACCAGCCGCTCCAGAATAGCAATTGATTCGATCAAGGGTTGCTCCGTCGAAAACTCGAAGCTACCAGACCGAGAACCGGTGATCCAATTGATTGTTCCATCCCAATAGCTCGTGATTTACGAACGGCTTCGGAAAAAAAATCAGCACATCGGCATTCAATTATTTAAACGAAACAAGGGGTTGCATATGATTCTTCGGTAATGCAAGACGGCGTGTGGACCTACCGGGTTCGAAAACGGCGGGCTGCCGGTCCTCGCCGATCCCTGGACGGGTTGTCAATCGCCAGTAAAATAACGGATTGCCTGCCTGCGGGCGGCCGTTAATGTCAGAAAATCCAAACATCAAAGGTTTATGGACATCATGAACAAGCCTGAATACAACACCCAGGAAATCTGGCGCATGGACCGCGACCACTATATTCACCCCTGGACCGATTTTTCAGTTTTCAAGGAAAAGGGCTCCCTGGTGATCTCCGAGTCGGAAGGCGCGTACGTATTCGATTCGGACGGCAAGAGGTACCTTGATGGGATCGGCGGTCTGTGGTGCGTGAACATCGGCTACGGCAATGAGGAGATGGCCGAGGCCATCGCCGATCAGGTTCGAAGGATGCCGTACTATTCGACCTTTACCCACGTGACGACGCCGCCGGCGGCCCAGCTGGCTGCAAAGCTTGCTGAACTCGCACCGGGCGACCTCAACCACGTGTTTTACGGCACCAGCGGGTCGATAGCGAACGATTCCGCCATTCGCATCATCCACTTCTACAACAACAGGCTTGGCCGAAAGACCAAGAAGAAAATCATCGCCCGCACCGACGGTTATCACGGCAGCACGTATCTCGCCATGTCCATGACGGGGGTGGAGTTCGACCATACCGGATTCGATCTGGCACCGGGCCTGGTGCACCATATTCCCAGCCCCAACCCCTATCGGCGCACCGACGGCATGTCCATGGAGGCATTCTGTGATGAGAAAGTGGCGGATCTGAAGAATGCAATCGAGGCGCTTGGTGCGGAAAACGTCGCCTGCTTCATAGCGGAACCAATCATGGGGGCGGGCGGTGTCATCGTACCGCCGCCGGGATACCACAAGCGTACGCGTGAAATCTGTGACGAGTACGACGTCCTGTATATCTCGGACGAGGTCGTGACCGCGTTCGGGCGGCTTGGCCACTTTTTCGCTTCCGAGGCGGTATTCGGCTTCGTCCCGGACGTTATCACCTGTGCAAAAGGTATTTCTTCGGCCTATGTACCCTTGTCGGCCACGCTGCTATCCGAGGAAATCTACGACGTCATCAGCGTGCCCCAGGCGGAAGGCGCCATGTTTACCCACGGTTTCACCTATTCCGGGCACCCCGTGGCCTGCAGGGCCGGGTTGAAGAACATCGAAATCATGGAGCGCGAACGGATCTGCGAGCATGTGCGCGATATCGGGCCATATTTCGAGCAGCAGCTGGCGAAACTGGACGACCTGGAAATTGTCGGCGATGTGCGCGGAAAGTGCCTGATGATGTGCGTCGAAAACGTGGCCAACAAGAAAACCAAGGAACTGTTCGATCCTGCGGTCAACATTGGTGGACGGGTTGCGGACCAGTGTGAAAAACGGGGCCTCATCGTTCGGCCGGTTGGGCACTTGAACGTGTTGTCGCCGCCGCTCACACTAACCAGGGAACAGATCGACGATATGGTGGCAATCCTGCGGGAAGGGATCGTTGCGACGATCGATGAATTGCGCTGCGAGGGCATTTTGTAGTAAACCTTGATCGGCAACGACCCCATGCGGCATTGAACCTGCATACACACTTGCACACTTGGTAATATTTGATACGAACTGATAACAGGAGGAGCTCATGAAAAAAACACCGAATTTTCCGTTCACGCGACGCAGGTTTCTGCAGGGATCCGGCGCCGCGCTGGCGGCGGTCAGCTTCGGCGGCAGTGGAGCTTTTGCCGCCGACAAGAAAATCAATGTATACAACTGGGATACTTATATAGGCGAAACGACGCTCGGTTCTTTTACGGATAAGACGGGCATTGAGGTACAGTATGATCTGTACGCAAATCTCGAGGAGATGTTCGCGAAGTTCCAGGCCGGCAACCCGGGCTACGACATCATCTTTCCCAGCGACTACATGATCGAGACCATGATCGCCGCGGACATGCTGGAGGAACTGGACCGATCGCGCATCCCGAATTTCAAGAACGTAGACGAGGCGTTTCTTAACCCGTCTTTCGATCCCGGCTGCAAGTACAATGCGCCGTATTTCTGGGGCAGCGTGGGTATCGGTTACCGCAAGTCCAAAGTTGGTGAGGTGGACAGCTGGAGCATCCTGTTCGACAATGATAAGCACTCCGGCCGCATGGCCATGTTGGCCGACCAGCGCTTCGTCATGGGCGTGGCGCTGCTCTACCTCGGGTATTCTCCAAACACGACCAAACAGGAAGAAATTAACGCGGCGCGCGACCTGTTGATCAAGACCAAGAAGCACCTCAAAGGATTCGTCCCCGATTCCGGGCAGGACATGCTGATCTCCGGCGACATCGACGTGGTCATGGAGTGGAACGGCGATATCCTGAAGGTCATGGAGGAAGACGACGACCTGACCTATGTCATTCCGAAGGAGGGAACGGTGATCTGGGTAGACGGCCTGTCCATACCGAAGGGTGCACCGAACAGGGACGCCGCCTACGAGTTCATAAATCACGTCGTGGACGCCAATGTCAACGCCGAGATCGCCAACACGATTCACTACGCCACCACCAACAAGGCTGCCCGTGAATTCGTGTCGAAGGATGATCTGGCGAATCCGGCGATCTACGCATCTGACGAAGTGGTTGCCAAGAGCGAAGCGCTGGCGGACGTAGGCGATGCTTTGCCCTTGTACGACGCGGCCTGGACCGAGGTTCAGGCTTCTTGATCCTAGATTGTCGCGGATGATTACGGCGGGCGCGTTCACCAACGCGCCCGCTTCTTTTGTGATTTTCGGGAAGCCCGGCCCCCAACGTATTGGAAAACTGGCGTAACAACAGGCTGGTATTCGCGGTTCTAGCGCTTCCGCCCACCGCGTGGCTGGTTATATTTTTTACCGTGCCGCTACTCATCATGTGGGTTTACTCCTTCGCCGAACGCGGCCCGCAAGGCCAGATTAATCTCGCCATCAATCTCGCGAACTACGCTCGCGCAGTCGAATGGATACACCTCGGCATCATCTGGAAGTCGATCTGGGTGGCGGCAATAACGACTCTGATCACTTTCGCGGTGGGTTTTCCACTTGCCATGGGCATCGCATTTGCACCGGCGCGATGGAAGAATGTTTTGCTGCTGCTGGTGATCCTGCCGTTCTGGACCAATCTGCTCATCCGGACATATGCCTGGATTGCGGTGCTGCGTACCCGCGGGTTCCTTAATTTCGGACTGGAGTGGGTGCACGACAAGCTGTCGGCACTGTTTGCGTTTGCCGGTTTTCCGGAACTGATGGGCGAGTTTCAGGCGCTCGAACTGCTGTATAACCAGAAGGCCGTGGTGATCGGTCTGGTCTATGTCTATTTGCCGTTCCTGGTGCTGCCCATTTATGCCACCATCGAGAAGCTGGACAAGTCCTATCTCGAGGCGAGCCTGGATCTCGGCGCGGGACACTGGCGAACCCTGTTCTCGGTGACCATGCCGCTTGCGCTGCCGGGCATCGCTTCCGGCTGTCTGCTGGCGTTCATCCTGTCCATGGGAACCTTTCTGACTCCCGCACTGCTAGGCGGTACCGACAGCGAGATGATCGGTAACCTGATCGCCCGTCAGTTTTCGTCGTCACGGGACTGGCCGTTCGGCTCGGCACTGTCGTTTCTGCTGCTTTATCTGACTTTCATCATCCTCTGGGTGAGGGCCAGCCTGGCCGGCCGTAAGGGCGGGACAGGGCTCTAGCCGCGGGCAGACAGAAAAGTGTCACGAGATCGCGCGAATCCCCTGGACTACAGCCGCAAGACGTGGATGCGCCTGTGCATGGGATTCACCTTCGTGTTTCTCTACTTTCCCATCGTCTCGCTGATCGCGTTTTCGTTCAATGACAGCAAGCGAAATATTACCTGGCAGGGGTTTACCCTGTACTACTATGAAAAAGCGTTTGCCAACGCCCAGTTGCACGAGGCTTTCCTGAATTCCCTCATCATCGCGGCCACCTCGACCACGGTTTCGACGATACTCGGCGCCATGCTGGGTCTCTCCCTGTACCGCTTCCGTTTCCCGGCACAGGGACCCTACGAGGGTATGGTGCACCTTCCTATCGTGATACCGGAGATCTGTATGGCGGTCGCCATGGTCGCGTTCTTTGCCACCGTGAACATGCCGCTCGGGCTGGCTACGATTACCGTCAGCCACATCGCGTTTTCCATCCCGTTCGTCGCCGTTGTCATCAGGGCGCGCATGGCGGGATTCGATCATGCGCTGGAGGAAGCATCCTATGATCTGGGCGCCAGCCAATGGCAGACCTTCTGGAATATCACTTTTCCGTACATGAAACCCGGTCTGCTTGCCGGTGCACTGCTCGCATTCACCCTATCCCTCGATGATTTCGTCATTACGTTTTTTACATCGGGCCCCGGTTCAACCACGTTCCCGATCAAGATCTACTCCATGGTACGATTTTCGGTGACACCAGAGGTCAATGCGGCATCCACGGTACTCATCGTCCTGACACTTGCGCTGACCATGGTTGCGCTCTTTGTCCAGTCACGATCACAAGGAAACCAGCATGGTTGACAACAACACAATTATCTCGATTCGAGATGTCGTCAAACGCTTCGGATCGACCGTGGTCGCGGTCAATGATGTGTCCCTTGAAATCAAGCAGGGCGAATTTTTTGCCCTGCTCGGGCCCTCGGGTTGCGGCAAGACCACGCTGTTACGCATGCTTGCGGGATTCGAATCACCCACGGAGGGTCAGATTCTGATCGACGGGGAGCCCATGGAAGGGGTGGAGCCGAACAAGCGGCCGGTGAACATGGTGTTTCAATCCTATGCCGTGTTTCCGCACATGACGGTGCACCAGAACGTAGCATACGGGCTGAAGGTCACCGGCACGCCCAAATCCGAAATTGACGATCGGGTTCGGGAGTCGCTGTCGCTGGTGCAGCTGGAGGCCATGGCGGCCCGCAAACCGGATCAGCTTTCCGGCGGACAACGACAGCGCGTCGCCCTGGCGCGCGCGCTGGTTAAAAAGCCCAAAGTGCTGCTGCTGGACGAGCCATTGTCGGCTCTGGATGCGAAACTGCGCGAACAGATGCAGATCGAACTCGTACATCTGCAGAAATCCGTGGGAATCACCTTCGTCATCGTGACTCATGACCAGAACGAGGCGCTGTCCATGGCGGACCGAATCGCGGTCATGGAACAGGGCGACGTACTGCAGGTTGCGCCGCCCTCTGAACTCTACGAATATCCGAATTGCCGTTTCGTCGCGGATTTTATAGGCAAGATGAACCTGTTTGACGGCACGGTGGCCGGCATAAAAGACGGCAAGATATTGATTCGCGTCGATGAGTTCGCGGATCAGCTGAGTGACCTGGTGCTGCCCCACAACGAGCATGCTAAAGGCGAGGTTGGTATCGCGGTGCGGCCGGAGAAGATAAGGCTGGATGAAAACGAGCCTGAGGATCAGCAGGTGCGGCTGAAGGTAAAGGTCACCGAGGTCGTGTACTATGGCGACGAGAGTCATCTATTCCTCGAATCCACAGGGGGTGCGCGTTTTGCCGCGAACCTGAAAAACGAGGCGCGTGACACACATGCGGAAATCGTCAGCGGCAAGGAATTGTGGGTGTCGTGGCGGCCGGAGGATACTCTTGTATTGTCGTCGTAGGAAGGCCAAGTCGACATGAGATTCCAGGACACGTCGTGAATACGTCCCTGTAGGCTCGGCGTGTCCTGGATTCTCATATCCACTTATCCTGTAGAGAGATTAGTAGGAGGTAGAGACATTGAGTGAATCCAAGACGATAGCGTTCTTTCCGGAGGCGGCATTCGGGCCGGCGTTGAACTCCGTCGGTATAGCCCAGGCCTGCGCGCGCCTGGGGCATCGGGCGGTATTCCTCACCGACCCCGGCATGGGCGGCGTGTACGAAGGCTACGGATTCAAGGAATACAGGGTGAACATGTCCGAGCCCATGGAACCGGAGGCAATGGCGAAATACTGGTCCGATTTCATCAATGGACACATCCCGAATTTCAAGAAGTCGCCGTACGACCAGATCGACAACTACGTCAAGGAGTGCTGGGACGCGATCGTGGATACCGCGATCTGGGCGCAAAAGGACCTGCCAGGGGTCTTGGATGAAGTCAGGCCGGATCTGGTGTGTGTGGACAACGTCGTTCTTTTCCCTGCCATCAAGCAGTACAGCGTGCCTTGGGTGCGGATCATTTCGTGCACTTCGAGGCCTCGCCATACCTCAATTTGCTGCTTTATCCCGAGCCGGTCAAATTCAAGCGCCGAAATTCACTCGATCCAAAGCTATTTCAGTATCTGGAAGGCTGCGTCCGAAAGGACGAAGGGTATACTGTCCCCCATTTCGAAGCCAACGATGACAAACCTCTTCTCTACGTCAGCTTCGGCAGTTTGGGATCAGGCGACACCGAGCTGCTGAAGCGAATCATCGAGGTCGTTGCGAAGCTGCCTTATCGGGCGCTGGTCAATGTCGGGGATTATGAAAGCGAATATACCGAGACGCCGCCGAACGTTCACATCGCTGGATGGTACCCACAGCCTTCGGTCATTCCGCAGGTGGATGCCGTGATCCATCATGGCGGCAACAACAGTTTCACGGAGTGCCTGTATTTTGGTAAACCCGCCATCATCATGCCTTACGTATGGGACGGACATGACAATGCAACCCGCGTTCAGGAAACCGGCCACGGTATGAAGATGGACCGCTATGCTTGGACCGACGACGACCTCGCCCACAGCATCGAGACAATGCTGACTGACCAGGATATGCAAGGCAGACTCGCTCAGACCTCCAGCCATATGCGCGCCCAGGATGGTCCGACCCGTGCCGCCGAGTTGTTGTGCAATTTGTTGTAGTGCCAAGGTGGAACATGTTTAAGATATAATGAGAGAAGATGATTACCCTTGGGAGATGGGCAATTTCGATCGGATTGTCGGGGAAGACTCGCGCGCTCGTACTGTTTCGCGGACGCAATGCAATCCGAGAGTGACCCCGGTAGGAAGGGATCGTACGCCTATGCTGGTGGTGCTGCCCTATAACACGGAGCCGGGCATTTCACTCTCGGAGACGACCAGGATGACCTTTTACGGACGGTTGGACTGACGACAATGGAAGGTTTCAATCGGTGGACGGTGCCGTGGACGACACCTGAGTTGCCCGAACTGGATGAGATTCGGGCGGGAAATCTCGAACCGCCGGAGTTCCACATCGAGGACGAGCAGATCGAAGCATACCAGCGCGACGGTGTGCTCTATCTCAACGGCGCATTCGAGGACTGGGTCGAACCCCTGCGGGCAGGGCTTGCCCGTAATCTTTCGAACCCAATGGCTTTCCGCTTCCCCGCGGAGAGTACCAGCGAGGGAGAACCCGGCCGTTTTTTCGACAGTTACTGCAACTGGCCGCTGATTCCCGAATATCGCGATTTCGTGTTCAGATCGCCGGCTGCGTCGCTTGCAGGCAAAGTCATGCAGGGAAGCTACGCGCAATTCTTTCATGAACACGCATTCGTTAAAGAAGCGGGGACGCAGCGTGCCACGCCCTTCGAGGCCTCGCCATACCTCAATTTGCTGCTTTATCCCGAGCCGGTCAAATTCAAGCGCCGAAATTCACTCGATCCAAAGCTATTTCAGTATCTGGAGGGCTGCGTCCGAAAGGACGAGGGGTACACTGTCCCCCATTTCGAAGCCAACGATGACAAACCTCTTCTCTACGTCAGCTTCGGCAGTTTGGGGTCGGGCGACACCGCGCTGCTGAAGCGAATCATCGAGGTCGTTGCGAAGCTGCCATATCGGGCGCTGACAGCCGGCGATACGATTCTGTTCAGTTTCAAGACCCTTCACGGCACGACAGACGGCGTGATGCGTCGCAGAAGGCGTGCATTCTCAACGCGATGGCTGGGCGATGACATGCGCTATCTGGAGCGTGCAGGCGAATCATCCCCGCCCTTCCCGGATCCGGGAATGTCCACGGGCGACCGAATGCGGGAAGACTGGTTCCCGGTCCTGTGGCATCGCTGATGGTGCTGCCGGCTGGGAGCAATACGCGGGCTAGTGACCTTCAAGTTTGAATCTCTTGCCCCGGATTACAGGGGCACCGGTAACCCGATCGCAGTTGATTTCTCGTGCTGGCTTGTGGCTGGCGGTCTTTCGTTTTTCCTCGCTTTCAACTGGCTATCCGGTACCAATCTGGGTGGAGAGTTCGTCCCCACCGGCATAGATGCCTTCTACCATGCGCGACGCATTCTCGATACGGTCCATGATCCTTCGGCATTTTTTCAGTTTGATGATCGTGTGCATGTACCGGAGGGCAGCTGGATCGTGTGGCCCTGGTTTTATGACTGATTTTTGGCGCATCTAGCCGCTGGTATTAATCGGCGCCGGACTGGCTATCATGGTGGCCAGAGAGGATGCTTCGATCGTGGCGCTGGCGTCATTTACGCTTTTTGGTGTCTTGATGCTCATCCAAGCAGCATCGTTTTCACCAGTACGGCTCTTTCGCACTGTGCCTTCCTCTGTTACTTGCGACGCAGCGATACCTGCACGTTTTCAGGCGCTATAGAATCCGGGTCGGGGCTCCGGTGCTGGTACCGGTTCTTTTTTCTCGCTCATCTACCTTCAATCAAATACCTCACTGCGCCTCAGGCGATCGCCGGGAGTAATTGTTTTCACTACATCTGGCCCATGCTGAAACGTCTGCGCTCTCTTTGCGACGATGCTCCCGGTCTGGTTTCGATAGAGCGGAATCTCGGGCATCATGTGGGTTATTTCACCGATTGCACGGTACTGGCCAATAATTTTCTGACGACTGAGCAACATTTTGAAAAAGTTGCGGAATTGGACAGGGTATTGCAGGGAGAGCCTGGCAGTATTTTTGACCTCCAGCCTGATGCCAAATACCTGGTATTGATAGACAATCGGTTTTACGGTGAACAAATGCTGCAACTTTTGCGTTTGAAAGCCGGAGATTTGCCACCGACAATCAAAGCCGTGCAATTGGCAACCGCTGGAAAAGGCAATAGTGTCGTCTACGGAGGGATTTTCGAGTTGTTCTCCGGAGATGACAGCCCGGAATAATCGATAGAGAGGTTTCCGGCTTTCCACTCCCGAAACAAACCAAATTTGCGAGGACATCGATGCTAACCATCTATTCTGACGCCCACAAACTGCGGGATTCCAGGACCGAGTTGTACGGCGGTGAGCTGGTTTATCCGCACGAGCGCCCGACACGCGCTCAATTCATCCTCGACCGCATTTCGAAGATCGGACTGGGAGAAGTGAGGAGCCCGAACGAATTCGGCACCGGCCCGATCCTGCGGGTGCACGATGCTGGTTTCGTGGCCTTTCTTGAGACGGTGTGGGATGAATGGAGCAAAACCGGCTACAACGGCGAAGCCATTCCCACGTGCTGGCCGGCGCGGCGGATGGCAATGAAAATACCGCATCACATCGAGGGCAAGCTTGGATATTATGCATTGGCTTCGGAAACGTCGATCAGCCCCGGTACGTGGGAGGCCGCGCTGGCGGGCGTCAACGTGGCGTTGACCGGAGCGGAATCGATCGAAGCAGGTGAGCACGCAGTATTTTCCCTGTGCCGGCCGCCGGGTCATCATGCCGCCAGGGACATGTACGGCGGCTATTGTTTTCTGAACAATGCCGCCGTCTCGGCGCAGTACTTCATCGACCGCGGTGCGGTGCGCGTGGCAGTGCTGGACGTGGACTTCCACCATGGCAACGGCACCCAGGATATCTTTTACCAGCGGGGCAATGTCGCATATCTTTCCCTTCATGGCGATCCGCTCGATGCATTTCCGCATTTTCTGGGCTACGCGGATGAGACCGGCATGGGCGAGGGAGCGGGCTTCAATTTCAACTACCCAATGAAACCGGGCACCGGGTATGACCTGTGGGGAAACGCCCTAAACGATGCACTTGAAAACATCCGAAAATTCGGGGCGGAAGTGCTGGTCGTGTCGCTTGGCGTGGATACCTTCGAGACGGATCCGATCAGTTTCTTCAAGCTCAAATCAGACGACTTCACGACCTATGGCGCCGCCATTGCCAGCCTGGGTCTGCCTACGCACTTCGTCATGGAAGGTGGCTATGACATCGACGAAATCGGTCTGAACACCGTCAACGTACTGCAAGGATTCGAAAACGGCGGATGAACCGCATTTGGGATAGGGTACTCGTACACTGGTGATCCGCGGGTCATCCTTTTACCGGCTACGGGTGTGACGTCCTTGACGCCAAAGGGGATACCGTGGAGCGTTCCGATTTCAGCCTCAGCCGTGAGTTTGCGCTCCACTCGCCAGGCCAATTTCACGGCTTCTTCGTGGTACACGAAGCAGAAACAGTTCAATTTCTCGTTCACCGTGTCGATGCGTTCCAGGCTCGCCCGCAATCAGTTCCGTGTCAGACATTCTTTTGCAAGGAATCGATCAATTCGGGGACCGGACTGTCACCCAGGCCCTGCGCCATTGCCTGATCGAATACCCGGTGGATGGCATTGGCGGCGACCGCGGGCACGCCGAGATGCGAGGCGAGGCTGCGATAATAGCCGGTGTCCTTGGCGCTGTTGGAGATTGAAAATCTAAAGCCTGCCGCGTCGCCGTCTCGGACAAACGGGCTGATCCGCTTCAGGGCCGTGCTGTCCCCGCCGCCGGTTGTCAACACCTCGATAAAGGTTTCGATATCCACGCTGCTTTTTCTGGCGGTGACCACGGCCTCCGCCAGCAGTACGCAATTCCCGAGCGAGATGAAGTTGTGCAGCAACTTTAGCGTCGCCCCCGCTCCAGTCGGTCCCGCGTGATAGATGTTCTCGGAGAACGTTTCAAGTATCGGGCGCACGCGTTCAAGCAAGGCGGCGTCTCCACCAACCATCACGTTCGCTTGTCCGAGTTCAGCTTCCCTGGGCGTGCGTGTGAGAGGCGCGTCGATAAACAGCGCTCCTGTCTCGTGCAATTGCGCGGCGACGGCCTTGCTGACGCGGGGTTCCACCGTTGAGCAGTCGATGACTATGGCTCCCGGCTCCAGGTCTCGCAGCAGTCCCTCACCGCCCAACACGATCTCCTCGACCTGGGCCGAGCCGGTTACACACATCACGATCACGTCGCTGTGCCTGGCAATAGGGGCGACGGAGGCGCTGGAGTTCGCACCCAGATCATAAAGATCTTGGACGGGCTGATTGCCGGGGTGTTCCAGGAACAGCAGAGGGTATCCGGCGCGGGCAATATTCTTTGCCAGCCCGTGTCCCATAACTCCAACGCCAATGAATCCAACATTATCTATTTCTTTCATCTCATCCTCCATAGTTTGCGCACCCGTTTTCGATCCGCGGCTTTCGCAAGAATCACTGGCAAGTTAATACTATCTCTATCGGTGTCATTGGCAAACAAAATGGTGTGCAATCCCCAGTTTTGATATTGTATTCGAGACAATCTAATCAGGGTGCCTTCTATGACAGATCCGTTCAAATCGGGAAGTGCCTACGACTACCCGTTGCTTATCAAGCATCTCCTGCATACACCGCTGGCAAATTATCCTGATAGGGAGATTGTGTACTCGGACCGGGGACGCTACAGCTATCGAATGTTTGGAGAACGGCTTGCCCGTCTCGCCAACGTGTTGAAGGAACTGGATGTCGGTCCCGGCGACACAGTGGCCGTAATGGACTGGGACAGTAATCGTTATCTCGAATGTTTCTTTGCGGTACCTATGATCGGGGCCGTGCTTCACACCGTAAATGTCAGGCTCGCACCCGAGCAGATTCTTTACACGATCAATCACGCTGAAGACGATGTCCTGCTGGTTCACTCGGACTTTTCCAACATCGTTGAGTCAATCGCCGATAGATTCGAAAGGCCTGTTAAACTTGTCGAAATAGCGGATCGAGGTCTGTCTAGCTCGAATTTGGAGTCAGCCGGCGAATTCGAACGGCTAATGGACGGGGTCGGTGCGGTATATGATTTTCCGGATTTTAACGAGCACACCCGGGCAACCACGTTCTACACGACGGGTACCACAGGAGAGCCCAAAGGCGTGTACTACAGCCACAGGCAGCTCGTACTGCATACCCTGGGCGTGGTCGCCGGTATGGCACCCGCGGTTGATCAGGGGTGGTTTAGGCGCGACGATGTCTATATGCCCATCACTCCCA
>CAMYOI010000049.1:3445-16798 GCA_947259955.1 uncultured Gammaproteobacteria bacterium | reverse complement strand
TACGTACAAATCTTCGGTCTCGGAAGTGACCACTTTCGGCGTCATGGCCACACTGGTGACCAGTGCAGATCAACCGGATGACGTCGTTTACGAGCTCGTGCACTCGGTATTCGAGAACCTGGAAGACTTCAGGAAACTGCATCCCGCCTTCGCTCAGTTGGAGCCGGAGAAAATGATAAAGGACGGCCTATCTGCACCGTTGCACCCGGGTGCGGAGAAGTATTACAGGGAAAAGGGTTGGATGTAGGCGTGGGACGGAGTTCGTCCTCGCACCGATTCTTGGCGGCGAGGCGCCGCTCCTACAATGTCGGTGCGACCATCGAGCGACCTATAGGAGGCACGTGTCGCGCCTCAGCTCACTGCGACCATCCCCGCTCTCGATAGTACTTCTGCGCACCGGGGTGCAGTGGCGCAGTCAAGCCCCTGGAGTGCATGTGTTCGGGGGTCAGTGCACTGAAGGCGGGATGCGATCTTCTCAAAAGATCCAGGTTCTCGAATACCAATTTGACGATCGTGTAGGCCGTATTCTCATCAAGATCTTCGCTGGCGATTACCGTTTCAAGCAGACCAAATGTGGATACCGCTATGTCATTCGAGCTGTACAGGCCCGCCGGGATGGACATCGCTGAGAAAAACGGGCTGTCGCTGGTCAGCTTGTCGACGCCATTTCCTGATATCTCCACGAGAGATGCGCCACACAGATTGACCATGTGTTTGGTGTCGGCGTTTGGGTGTACGTTGAAACGGACCAGCGCGTCTACCGTGCCGAAGCACAGGGCCAGCATGTCCTGAGACTGGGTTGCTGGTAATTCCTCCAACAGCTTGAAGTCTTTGCGCTTCCAACCGTTGACCCGCATAAGATCGTCCATGATGGCCCGTTGCGTCGACCCGGGGTTGCCGATATTAAGTTTTTTACCCTTGACATCGGTGATTGAATGCAGTTGTTCATCCCCTCGCGCGATCACGGTGAGCGGGACCCCATAAAGCGAGAATAAGCTGCGGATATTTGCCAGATCAATATCGAAAAACTCGAACTGTCCGCGTCGGTTGATGGCGTCGTATTGCACGGCGGAATCGATCACGCCCAGGTCGAGCGCGCCATTCTGGACGTTGGTCAGCGTATGGATCTGATCCGAGCTGTGCAGTTCCTCCCCCGCGGGAAGTACTTCGCAGTTCAGTTCATCTGTCTGGTCGTTGACCAGGCGGCACACGATGCGGCTCGCATTGTAATTGAATACATTCCTTTGCGAGCTGCCGATCAGTATGTCCACCGCGTGCGCCTGGATCGACGCCAGTGCCAGGGAAACGACCGCCAGGGCGAACACCGCGGGAGTCGTGAAACGCAAAATCCCTGTGAGGCCGATGATCGATAGGCATTGCATGGTGCCCTCCTTCCCGGGTCGCGGGAGACATAACGATGACCGCGAACAAATACGTCAAGGCGCCAGTATATAGCGATATCATCGAACACTGAAGCATGTTCGGCCGGTGTACAGTAACGCACTGATCATCTTGAGACGCGCCATGCGATTTGCGTCAGCGGGGGATTACGAGTCAATTGCGGCGCACGGATTATGGTAAAGGGGGCAGGGACGTTAGCTGGATTATTAGGGCCAAAAGATTCCTAAACTACTTCAGAATTAGTGATAACATACTCAGTTGATTACCCGTTCATCAGCATGTGACGGTTATGAGAGGCGTAAAAATAGTTGCCTCGTGATAATAAAATCGTTAGCAACCAACTATTTAGGAGGATTTAAAATGCGCTTAGTGTCATTTGGTAGAACCTTGGCTCTGTCCATTGCGGTGGCTTTGGGATTGAGCGGCGTGTCGGGTCTGGCATCGGCCGAAACCCAGTTCATCAGTATAGGCACCGGTGGTGTTACCGGTGTGTATTACCCAACCGGAGGCGCCATTTGCCGTCTGGTCAACAAGAACAGGAAGGATCATGGTATTCGCTGCTCGGCGGAATCCACAGGCGGCTCGATTTACAATATCAACACAATCCGTGCGGGTGAGCTCGAGTTCGGCGTAGCCCAGTCAGACTGGCAGTACCATGCTTACAATGGGACGTCCAAGTTCGAGGACAAGGGAAAATTCGAAGACTTAAGGGCGGTTTTTTCAGTCCATCCCGAGCCGGTGACAATCATCGCCCATGACGACTCCGGCGTGATGAACATCACCGATCTCAAAGGCAAGCGCCTGAATATCGGCAACCCCGGTTCCGGTACGCGCGGCACTTGGGACGTGCTGGAAGAGGCGCTGGGTTGGCAACGCAGTGACCTCAAACTGGCTGCCGAAATGAAATCGGCTGAAACAGGGCAGGCGGTTTGTGACGGCAAGATCGACGCCTATTTCTGGTTGGTGGGCCACCCCTCCGCCCTCACCCAGGAATCGCTGGCCACCTGTTCCGCCCATCTGGTCGATGCCACCGGTCCCGAGATCGACAAGCTGGTCGATGCAAATTCCTACTACCGCAAGGCGACCATCCCGGCCGGCATGTACAATAACGACAAAGATATCGCCACGTTCGGCGTAGGCGCTACATTCGTGAGCAGCGCGAACGTGCCGGATGACGTGGTCTATGTCGTGGTCAAGGCGGTTTTCGACAACTTCGATCAGTTCAAGAAGCTCCATCCCGCGTTCGCCAACCTCAAAGAGACGGAAATGATTACCGACTCGCTATCCGCACCGCTTCATCCGGGTGCCGAGAAGTACTACAAAGAACGCGGCTGGATGTAACAATCTCTCTGTTTAAGGGGCGGCCTGGTTGACCCGTGGCCGCCCCGTTTCCTCACTCTTTTCAGGTGTCTGCGGCATCTGGCCCGGCGGGCGAATAGCGGAGCCGCTAACCGGGGAGATCGGCAATGGCCAAAGATAATCAATCAGCCCCCGACGTAGATGTTGACGATCTGGTAGCCCAGGTCGATACCGGGGCGCGCAACCCCACCGGCTGGCAGGGCCGGTTGATCCTAATCGTTGCCTTTATCTGGGCCTGTTTCCAGCTCTTCATCGCGTCCAACCTGCCATTCGATCTTACGGACTGGACCGGAATCAGCTTCGTGGTGACCGACTCCAATGCCCGTCTTGCCCACCTGGCATTTGCATTTTTTCTGGCCGCGCTCGCGTTTCCCCTGTTCAAGACCAGCCCGCGGAATACGATACCGTGGTATGACTGGGTGTTGGGTGCCCTGGGCGTTATCGCCTGCATGTACATCGTGGTTTTTCGGAATGAGATCGCGATACGTGCTGGTCTGCCCACCACCGGTGACCTGGTAATTTCTACTATCGGTCTGATCATTCTGGGCGTATCGGTCTATCGGTCACTGGGCCTGCCGCTGGTGGTCATCAGCAGCATTTTCGTGATGTACGTATTCTTCGGTTCTGCGGAATGGATGCCGGACGCTATTCGTTGGAAGGGGGCGTCCTATGGCAAGGCCATGTGGCACTACTGGATGCAGAACGAGGGCGTGTTCGGCGTGGCGCTGGGTGTGTCTGCGCGCCTGATTTTCCTGTTCGTGCTGTTTGGTGCCATTTTGGAGAAAGCCGGGGCCGGCAACTATTTCATCAAGCTGGCATTCGCGCTGCTGGGTCATTTCAGGGGCGGTCCCGCCAAGGCGGCGGTGGTGGCGTCCGCCATGAGCGGCCTTTACTCCGGGTCCTCTATCGCCAACACCGTAACCACCGGCACCTTCACTATACCGTTGATGAAACGCACCGGGTTCTCGGCGGAAAAAGCGGGCGCGGTTGAGGTGGCTTCTTCGACCAATGGCCAACTGACGCCGCCGGTCATGGGGGCGGCGGCGTTTCTCATTGCCGAGTTTACGGGCGTGCCCTATACCGATATCCTCAAACACGCCCTGGTCCCGGCCTTGGTTTCGTACATCGCGCTGGTTTACATCGTGCACCTCGAGGCGATGAAAATGAACCTTCAGGGCCTGAAAAAGCCGCCGTCGAGCCTGACATTCATGGGTAAGCTCATCGGCTTCCTGACCGGATTCATCGTAATCGCCATACTTTTCGGTGCGGTGTACTACGGGCTGGGCTGGATAAAGCAGGCCTACCCCGACATGTCTTTCACCGCGGTGGCAGTTATCTGCGGTGTAGCCTATCTCATTCTGGTATGGATGGCATCGAAGCGTGAGGATCTTCACGTCGACAGCCCCGACGCGCCCATACTGGAGCTGCCCAAGGCCGGCGAAACGGCAATGACGGGTCTGTACTACATCCTTCCGATAGTCATTCTGATCTGGTGTATTTTGCCTACTCCTGATCGCCTGTCACCGGCATTAGCCGCATTTTGGGCAACCGTTGCGATGATTATCGTTGCCCTGACCCATCGGCCGTTGAAAGCCATGTTTCGTGGTTCGGGTAACATCGGCGCCGGCTTCAGGGAGGGCGTCGGTGACTGGGTAGCGGGGATGATATCCGGCTCGCGCAATATGATCGGCATCGGCATCGCAACCGGCGCCGCCGGCATCATCATCGGCACCATATCCCTCACCGGGGCGCATCAGGTCATCGGTGCTTTCGTCGAGGCCATATCGGGAGGCAGCCTGTTGTTCATGCTCATCCTGGTGGCGATCATGAGTCTGATCCTGGGCATGGGGCTGCCCACCACCGCGAATTACATCGTTGTGTCTTCGCTGATGGCGCCCGTCATCGTGTCGCTGGGCGCACAGAGCGGCCTCATCGTGCCGCTTATTGCCGTGCACCTGTTCGTGTTCTATTTCGGCATCCTCGCCGATGACACGCCGCCGGTGGGACTTGCCGCTTTTGCGGCTGCGGCGATCTCCGGGGGCGATCCGATCAAGACGGGCCTGCAGGGCTTTGCCTATGACATCCGCACCGCACTGCTGCCGTTCCTGTTCCTGTTCAACACGGAACTGCTGCTGATCGACGTCTCCCCGGCCAAGGCGGTTTTCGTGTTCGCGGTGGCGGTGGTGGCCATGATGTTGTTCGCGGCCGCAACGCAGCGTTATTTCTTCGTTCGTAACCGCATCTGGGAAACGGTTGGGTTGCTGCTGATCGCGTTCACCTTGTTTCGGCCGGGGTTCTGGCTGGATCAGGTGTCACCGCCGTTCGACGACCGGCCAGGCGCGGAAGTGTTGGAGTTGGCAGGTTCTCGGCCCGCGGACGACAGCCTCAGGGTAAAAGTCACGGGCGCAGATATCAATAAAGCGGACAGGATTTTTTCAACCAGCATTCTGATTCCCATGGGTCCGGTGGCAGACGGTGCCGCCAGACTTGAAAACAACGGCCTGTTCGTCGCCGTGGACGACGGCGTCGCCGCGATGGAAGAACCGTTGCCGGGATCACCGTTCGAGGGTCTGGGGCGCAAATTCGATTTCTACGGTGATGACCCGGTAGTCATCGAAACGGTATCCGTTCCGAATGATCGTATTGCCAAGGAGGTGTTCTATCTTCCGGCAATAGTATTGCTTGCTTTGATCGTATTTTTGCAGTTCAGGCGCAGGCGTTCCGCGGAGCCCGATGCCGGGGCTGCAACGGCGACGACCTGAGGAGGCTCATCGTGTACAAGAATATTCTTTTGACCGTCGATTTGGAGCATCCCAAAGCCCAGGCAAAATCGGTCCCTGTCGCCGTAGAGCTGTGCCAGCAGCACGACGTGAAACTGCACATAATGACCGTGGTACCGAGTTTCGGCATGAGCATCGTCGCACAGCAATTTCCGAAGGACTTCGAGAAGAAAGTGTCCAAAGCCGCACTGGCTCAACTCAAGGATTTCGTCAAGGAAAAGTTTCCCGCCGATATAAAAGCACAGCACATCGTCGGCCACGGAAACATCTATGAATCCATACTCAATGTTTCCAAACAGATCAATGCCGATCTCATCATCGTTCAGGCAAGGAGACCGGAGCTGCGGAAGTTCCTGCTGGGCCCCAATGCCGCAAGGGTTGTGCGCCATGCCACCTGCAGCGTGCTGGTCGTCCGGTAGCGGGTGAAGGAATCATTCCGGATCCGGGCCGGCTGTGGCTATTTGAGTTTTGATATGTGTTCGTTGAAGAACCAGTCATAGGCAAACAAAGCCGCGGAGCCGCCGGTATGGATGAATACAATCGTGTCGTCGGCGGACAGCTCGCCCGATCTGATCATCGCGATTAGGCCGGCCATCGCCTTTCCGGCATATACCGGATCGAGCAATATGCCTTCAACCTGCGCGCACAGCTGTACCGCCTCCAGCATACCATCCGTGGGGATGCCGTAACCGTCTCCAATGTACTGGTCACGCACCCGGATTTTCGACTCGGCAACGCCGTCTTCGACGTCGATATGCTTTGCCGTCGCCGATGCCAACGGGTGCACCTTGGCGATCTGCGTCTTTTCATCGGCGCTTACACTGATACCGATTGTTTCGATTGTGGAATTCAGCGCGGTCAATCCGGCGACCAGGCCGGCCTGTGTTCCAGCGCTCCCCGTGGCGGTGATGATTCTGGTCACGGACAGCCCAAGATTGCTGATCTGGTCGGTCAGTTCGCAGGCGCAGTCGACGTAGCCCAGGGCGCCGATGCGATTGGACCCGCCGCCGGGTATGATGTAGGGTTTTCCGCCTGCCTCCGTGACGGAACTGGCGACCTCTTCCATGGCCGTATCCATATCGGTACCGCTGTCTCGATACCGGATGTCCGCTCCGAAGATGCCGTCCAGCAGCACATTGCCCGATGACTTGTAGGTTTCCACCGCATCGGGGACGCGGTTTTCCAGCAGAACCTTGCAATCCAAATTCATACGTGCGGCTGCCGCCAGGGTCTGCCGCACATGATTGGACTGCACCGCCCCCTGGGTAATCACCGTGTCGGCCCCCTGGCCGAGGGCGTCGGCCATCAGGAATTCGAGCTTGCGTGTCTTGTTGCCGCCGGAAGCTAAACCTGTACAGTCGTCCCGTTTGATGTATATTCTCGGACCGCCAAGCGCTGCGGAAAGCCTTTCCATGGGCTCGAGCGGCGTGGGCAGATGTGCCAGCGAGACACGAGGGAATTTCGAGAGATTCATTGCTGTGATCCTGAGGATGTTGGGCTGTATTTTACTCGAATTGCTATCGGCGCCCAGGGAATGTCGGTAACATTGCATATTGCGCCCGGGCCGTACAAAATGATAACTCTGTTTGATACCATTCGCAGGGTTTATGTTATCGCCTCGAGCCCAACTGGATCTGGCAGCGTTGTTACAAATTTGACACCTGACCTAAATACCCGGCTCACGTCAGCCCTTCACCGATCCCATCGACCACACTCGCTACCCTAACCATGTCCGCACGCATAACAGAGATCGAGCGCAACACCAACGAAACACAAATTGCCGTCGAACTCAATATCGACGGGAATGGCACCTCGTCTATCGACATCGGGATACCTTTCCTGGAGCACATGGTGGACCAGGTTGCGCGCCATGGCATGATCGACATCAGGATTGTGGCTAAAGGGGACTTGGCAATCGACGCGCACCACACCGTCGAAGACGTCGGGATCGCGTTTGGTCAGGCTGTATCAAAAGCCGTCGGCGACAAGCGAGGCATCAATCGTTACGGCCACGCGTATGTACCGCTCGACGAAGCCTTGAGCCGCGTTGTGCTCGATCTTTCCGGCAGACCGGGTCTGGAATACAACGTCGCATACCCGCGCGCCCGCGTGGGCCAATTCGACGTGGACCTGATCCGAGAGTTTTTTCAGGGATTCGCCAATCATGCGTTCGCCACCTTGCATATCGACAATCTGCGCGGGAGAAATGCACACCATATTGCCGAATCGATCTTCAAGGCATTCGGCCGCGCGCTGCGCGCGGCTGTTGCAAGTGATCCTCGTTTGATCGAATCCATACCATCCACCAAGGGGACGCTGTAGGCAGATGGCGCAGGTCGCGGTCGCCAATTTCGGTACCGGCAATCTGAGATCGGTTTACAAGGCCATTGAGCGGGTCGCCGACAAACGTACCCGTGTATCGGTAACCGCGAAACGCTCCGAACTCGAGCTTGCCGACCGCGTGGTGTGGCCCGGGCAGGGGGCCATCGGTACGTGCCTCAAGGTGCTCGATTCCCTTGACCTGCGGGAAACTTTCGAAAGGCTGCTCGATAATCGGCCGTTACTCGGTATCTGCCTCGGTTTGCAGGCTATGTACGAGTACAGTGATGAAGGCGGTGGTGTCGAATGCATCGGCGTGTTGAATGGAAAGGTAAGACACTTCGACGGCGCCGGCGAATTCACGGATCCGGTAACCGGTTTGCGGCTCAAAGTCCCTCACATGGGATGGAACAACGTGACCCAGACCCGGCCCCACCCTCTGTGGCGCGGCATCGAGCAGGGTCAACGGTTTTACTTCGTACATAGCTACTGCGCCCATTCCGGCGATCCGGCTCAAGAATACGCAACAGCAGAGTATGGTGATCGATTTACCGCCGCGGGGGGGGCGAACAATTATTTCGGGGTGCAGTTCCATCCCGAAAAAAGCCAGAACGCCGGTTTGCAGTTGATCAAGAATTTCTTGGAGTGGGACGGTTCGGTGTGAACCGGCGACCCGCAACATAATCAAGCAACTCACCGAGAAGACCTATGCTACTTATACCTGCGATTGATATCAAAGACGGCAAATGCGTGCGACTGCGCCAGGGCGACATGGAAGACACCACCATATTTGACGACGATCCGGTCAATGCGGCGCGGCGGTGGGTCGGGGCGGGCGCCGAACGGCTGCATATCGTGGATCTTGATGGCGCCGTGGCCGGAGAGCCGGTCAACGCGGATCTGGTGCACCGGATCGCCGAGGAGTTCCCGCAGCTGCCCATCCAGCTCGGCGGGGGCATACGGGACGAGGATACGGTGGAGGCATATCTGAACGCCGGCGTTCAGTACGTCATTCTAGGCACCAAAGCGGTAAATGAACCTCATTTCGTCAGCGACCTCTGCGTCGAGTTTCCCAGACACATTATCGTAGGCCTCGATGCAAAGGATGGAAAGATTGCTGTCGACGGTTGGTCGAAGCTCTCCAAACATGACCTGATCGATCTGGCCAAGCAGTTCGAAAACGACGGTGTAGAAGCCATTCTGTACACGGATATCACTCGTGACGGCATGTTGACCGGCGTCAATATCGAAGCGACCAGGGAGCTTGCGGAGTCCGTCCGCATACCCGTTATTGCCGCCGGTGGATTGACCAGTCTGGACGACGTCAAAGCGGTATGTGAGATCGCGGACTCGGGCATAATCGGCGTGGTTACGGGCAGGGCGATATACGAAGGGACGCTCGATTTTGCGCGGGGCTTGGAACTTGTGCGCAAATTCCGTCAAGCGCCCGCCTGACGATCTTGGGTCTTGCGAAACGAATCATTCCCTGCCTGGACGTAGACGCGGGTCGCGTTGTCAAGGGTATACGGTTCGTCGACATCAGGGACGCCGGTGACCCGCTCGAGGTCGCTGCCAGGTACGATCAACAGGGAGCAGATGAAATCACCTTCCTGGATATCACCGCCAGCTCGGACGAGAGGCAGACGATGGTCTCGGTGGTCGAACAGGTCGCCGGCCAGGTGTTCATCCCGCTAACGGTGGGCGGCGGGATAAGGGTGCTCAAGGATATTTACACGATGCTGCACGCAGGTGCGGACAAGGTTTCCATCAACACCGCCGCAATCCACCGTCCCGAATTCGTGCGCGAGGCAAGCGGCCACTTCGGGGCGCAATGCATCGTCGTCGCAATCGACGCCAAACGGTCGGCCTCCGGGGGAGGGCGAACCTGGGAAGTCTATACGCATGGCGGAAGGCGGCCGACCGGGATAGACGCCATAGAATGGGGGCGAACGATGGTGGACCTCGGTGCCGGCGAGATCCTGCTGACGAGTATGGATCGGGACGGTACACGCGACGGTTTCGACCTGGAATTGACCCGGGCCATGGCGGATGCGGTATCCGTGCCGGTCATCGCTTCCGGTGGCGTAGGCAACCTCTCGCACCTGGTTGAAGGCGTGCTACAAGGCGGTGCGGACGCCGTACTTGCGGCCAGTATCTTCCATTTCGGTGAATACACCATTGCTCAGGCTAAACGGGCCATGGCGGAAGCCGGCATCGAGGTGCGCGAATAGACAAGGGACGCGATACTGGCATATGGTTAGCGGTTCGATTCCCGGGACTGCCGCCCACAAACGCGCTTTTTGACATTCGTTACGATATGACTGCTGACTGGTTGGAACAAATCAAATGGAACGAACGGGGACTGGTGCCGGCGATTGCCCAAGAGGTGGGCAGCGGCAAGGTCCTCATGGTGGCATGGATGAACCGGGAGGCGCTGTCATTGACCGCAACCAGCGGCAAGGCGGTTTACTGGTCGCGATCCCGCAACAGGCTGTGGCGGAAGGGAGAAGAATCAGGCAACGAACAGATCGTCCAAGAGTTGAGGACGGATTGTGACAACGACGTAATATTGATCCAGGTGGAGCAGATCGGTGGCATCGCCTGCCATACGGGCCGGCATAATTGCTTTTTCCGGAGACTGGAAGATGGCGGGTTCAGGGACATTGAACCGCAATTAAAGGACCCCGATACCATTTATGGTGGATAGATGATACTTTAGAAATGGACATTTTGGACAAACTGTCGGAGGTGCTCGAATCCCGCAAGGGCGGGGACCCGGAAAAGTCATATGTTGCCGCGCTGTTCGAACAGGGACTGGAAGCCATATCGAGTAAAGTGGAGGAAGAATCCGCCGAGACCATCGCGGCGGCCCTCTCCGGCGACAACAATAGATTGATCTATGAAACCGCGGATCTCTGGTTTCATTCGATGGTGATGCTGTCTTACCAGGGATTGGGTCCACGGCAGGTGATGCAGGAATTGAGTAGACGGTTTGGCTTATCCGGTCTGGCAGAAAAAGCCGGCCGGGATGATTGATTAATTAATTGGAGAAATTTTATGGGCATGGGTGGAATCAGTATCTGGCAGTTGCTGATCATCTTGTTGATCGTGGTTTTATTGTTTGGCACGAAGAAATTGCGCAATATCGGTACGGACCTCGGCGGGGCAATAAAGACATTCAAAAAGACGATGAAGGAAGATGAAGGGGGAGAGCAAAAACAGATAGAGGGAGATACGAGCGAAGCGGTCGACGGCGACACTTCTTCCAATGTGGAAAAGGTTAAGACAGAAGAAAACAAAGCGTAAATCCAGTCTTTAAGCCCCTATGTTCGATATTGGCTTCTGGGAGCTGAGCCTTATCGCGGTCATCGCTCTGCTGATCCTTGGCCCCGAAAGGTTGCCCCGGGCCGCGCGCCAGGCGGGACTCTGGGCTGGAAAAATGAAGAGAATGGTGAACGACGTCAAGTCGAACATCAATGAAGAGCTGCGCATGGAGGAACTGAACGCTCTAAAGCAGGCGGGTCAGGAGCTGAAAAACGATCTCCAAAGCACCCAGAAGGAACTGGGCTCGGTCCAGCACGAGATCAAGCGGTCGGTTGAGGAAATTTCGAAAGAAGCCGAAAGCGTGGATATCGTTTCCGCGATCAATGGGTCAAATCCGTTGGCGGAGAGCGATGCTGGCATAAGCCGGTCGGCTGCCGCAGCCGGCGGTAACGGCGACACCGTGCAGGGCAATGCGTCTAAAACAGCCTCAAACGACACGTCGGCGCACGTCGTTAAAAAGACGGCCGAGCCCGCTTTGAAGAAAGATGAATCCGGGCAATCGAAGCGGGCCGGATCGCCGGTGAAGGGAAAGGGCGGCGGCAAAGCGAAAAAGACGAAGAAATCCACTAAAAAGAGCGAAAAGGCCAAGAAAGAAGAGGCCTAGCCGGGCCTATTGCACGATGGAAAACGAGTCAACCAAGGAAACCTTCATATCGCACCTGGTCGAGCTGCGAAACCGCATTTTATATTGCCTGGGTGCCGTTTTGATCGTGTTCATCCCCATGGCGATTTTTGCCAACGACCTATACGAATATTTCGCCGCACCGCTGATGGCGGTACTTCCTGAAGGCAGTACGATGATATCCACCGAGCCCCACGGGCCGTTTTTCGTTCCCTTTAAGCTCGCCTTTGCCGCCGCCGTGGCGGTAACCGTGCCGTATATCCTCTACCAGATATGGGCATTCGTGGCACCTGGTCTATACGAAAATGAGAAATCTTTGGTGCTGCCCATCATCACATCGAGCACGATTCTGTTTTATCTTGGTATCGCATTCGCCTACTACGTGGTGTTTCCCATTATTTTTCTGTTCTTCACAAGTACGGCACCCGAGGGGGTTGCCGTGATGACCGACATCAATGCCTACTTCGGCTTTTCGCTGAAACTTTTTTTCGCGTTCGGGGTTGCCTTCGAGGTGCCCATCGCGACGGTCATCATGGTCCGCACTGGAATGACCACACCGGAAGCGCTTGCTACTAAAAGACCGTATATCGTCGTTGCCGCATTTGTCGTTGGCATGCTGATGACGCCGCCAGACATCTTCTCCCAGACGCTGCTGGCGCTGCCGGTCTGGTTACTTTTCGAGATCGGTCTGTGGTTTTCAAGGCGCATCAAACCGACGGATAACCTGGAGGAGGCAGAGGAGGGATAGCCCATATTCCTCGTCAGGCGGCTATGGATGCTAGTTTTAAATTGACCCCGTCCCGATGCCGGCTCCTGGTGCTCGTCTGCCTGCTGGTACACAGCTATGCAGCCTCTGCCCTGACCAACCAGCTTATGGACCACCCGTCTCCCTACCTGGCCCTTCACGGCAGCGATCCGGTCGCCTGGCAGGACTGGAATGCTGCAGCCGCTGATCTCGCCCGGGAGCAGGAGAAGCTGCTCTATATCTCTGTCGGATATTTCTCCTGTCATTGGTGCCACGTTATGCAGAAGGAGAGCTACAAAGATCCCGCCATAGCGGAGTTATTGAACGAACATTTCATCCCTGTGAAGGTCGATCGAGAACTGGAACCGGCGTTGGATGCGCGGTTGATCGATTTTGCGCAGAAGACGCAGGGGCGGGCCGGCTGGCCGCTGAACGTGTTCCTGACCCCCGAGGGACACCCGTTATACGCGGTTCTGTACATGCCGCAGGCCAGTTTCAAACAGGTTCTCGCCAAGCTGCACGCGCTTTGGGAGAAAGACCGGCAAAATCTTAAGAAACTTGCCGCAAGGGAAGCGGAAACCGCAATGGGACCTGGAGAGCCAACGCTCGACGGGATCAACGTGGATGAGCTGACGAGCGCCGCGCTGTCACAGGCGGTCAGCATCGCAGACACCCTCGAGGGCGGATTCGGGCAGGCCATGAAGTTTCCCATGGCGCCCCAACTCGAGTTCCTCATGGAAAGGTATCGCGAAAAATCAGATGAGGCGCTCGGGGCGTTTCTCAAACTGACCCTGGATGGAATG
>CAMYOI010000049.1:2480-3389 GCA_947259955.1 uncultured Gammaproteobacteria bacterium | reverse complement strand
GATGTTCCCCGATATACCGATGTCGCGATCCGGACGCTCCAATTCATGATGCGCGAAATGACCGCAGAATCGGGTGCCATGGTCGCGTCATTTTCAGCGGTTGATGACAAGGATGTGGAGGGCGGCTACTACCTGTGGCAACAGGCGGAACTTTCGAGGGTGCTGGACGCAGACGAACTCCGGATCGCCGAGCTGGCATGGGCATTGCGCGGCCCGTTGGGATTCGAAGCGGGGCATCTTCCCAAACAGGGCCTGTCACTGCGTGAGATCGCGGGGCAACTGGGCGAATCCGAATCAGATGTTGCTGACCTGCTGGAATCCGCGCGTGAAAAGCTCTATCTGGCCCGGTCTTTGCGTGTCCTGCCGGTGGATACGAAACTGCTGGCGGGTTGGAATGGCCTGGCGCTCGCGGCGTTTTCCGAAGCGGCATCGGCGATCGGGAATGACGATTACCGTGAGCATGCACGGAGAATACGCGACTACATCATGACCAGGTTATGGGACGGCGAAGCCTTGTACAGGGCCGTGGACGGAAAGCGGCAACTGGGCAGGGCCTCGCTCGAAGACTATGCGTATGTGGCCAAAGGACTCTGGGCGTGGGCCAGGCTGACTGGTAACCCGGATGATTTCGGGGATGCAAGGGACGTCATGGTTCAGTCCTGGAAAAGATTCTACGGGGGAGGGTGGCGCATGGGTGAGTCGAGTCTGATTGTGGAGGAGCCTCCCAGGGATCTGATTACGGACGGTCCCATGCCATCCCCGGCGGCCCTCGTCATTCGGATTACCCTTCTGTTTGCCGGCCATCCAGGTTTCGAGGATCTTGCAAAGCTCGCCCTGTCGGCGCTGAACAGCGGTGCGGAACAGCTCGACGGGAACTGGTTTTGGCACGTATCTCACATTCAGGCTCTG
>CAMYOI010000049.1:0-2473 GCA_947259955.1 uncultured Gammaproteobacteria bacterium | reverse complement strand
TTCGAGGATCTTGCAAAGCTCGCCCTGTCGGCGCTGAACAGCGGTGCGGAACAGCTCGACGGGAACTGGTTTTGGCACGTATCTCACATTCAGGCTCTGTTGGAAGCCAGCCGGGAGTCCTACCGCAACTGAATCTGGCCCGCAAATTGCACTGGCCCGAAAACTGACCCAGGACCGTGTTCACGCGGCTCGGTCCCCCCAAAGGCTTGTGCCTTCTGTTATACTTCGGCCCTTGCCGCCATCCGGCAAAATGATACCAGTAATACATCTCTAGTAAATATATTAACCCAAGTCTGGTTCGAAACAATTTTGGAGTAATCATGGTCGACGATCGTGTAAACAATGAACGCCGCCGTTTCCTAACTGTGGTTACCAGCAGTGTTGGTGCGGTTGGCGGGGTTTTTGCCGCCACTCCGTTCGTGCTCAGCATGATGCCCAGCGAACGGGCCAAAGCAGCCGGTGCGCCCGTCGAAATCGATATCAGCAAGCTCAAGCCGGGACAGATGGTCAAGGAGATCTGGCGCGGCAAACCGGTGTGGGTCATTAGTCGTACGCCGGAGATGCTGGAATCGTTGAAAAGCATCCAAGACGAATTGCGGGATCCGGCGTCGGAACAAAGTGTCCAGCCGGCAAATTCTCAGAACGAATTCAGATCGGAAAAACCGGAGATATTAGTGTTGATCGGAATCTGTACGCACCTGGGCTGTTCTCCTGTAGAGAAGTTTGCAATTGGTCCGGCGTCCGGGATCAGCGACGACTGGCCGGGTGGATTTTTCTGCCCCTGTCACGGCTCCACATTCGACATGGCCGGGCGGGTCTACAAAAACGTTCCGGCTCCGGACAACCTGCCGGTCCCACCCTACAAGTTCCTGAACGATTCCCTGATTCTGGTCGGTGAGGAGGGGAGCGCCTGATGAGTAAACTGTTAGCCTGGGTTGATGACCGATTCCCCGCGACAAAGGTCTGGGAAGAGCACCTGGCCAAATACTACGCACCAAAGAACTTCAATTTCTGGTACTACTTCGGGGGTCTCGCCGTCCTGGTTCTGGTTATTCAAATTTTAACCGGCATATTCCTTACCATCCACTACAAGCCCGATTCGGAACTTGCATTTGCGTCGGTTGAATACATCATGCGGGATGTACCGTGGGGATGGCTGATGCGCTACTTGCACTCCACCGGCGGCTCGGCATTCTTTATCATCGTGTACCTCCATATGTTCCGGGCGATGCTGTACGGATCGCATCGAAATCCGAGGGAATTGATCTGGCTGATCGGCTGCATCATATACGTCGCGCTGATGGCGGAGGCGTTCATGGGTTACCTCCTGCCCTGGGGCAACATGTCGTATTGGGGCGCGCAGGTGATCATTTCCCTGTTCAGTGCGATCCCAGGAATTGGTGAAGGTCTGGCGTTATGGATACGTGGCGACTTCGTCGTGTCAGATGCGACGCTGAACCGGTTTTTCGCGTTTCACGTCGTTCTGATCCCGCTGATCCTCATTGGACTGGTGTTCGTTCATATCGTTGCGCTGCACAAGGTTGGCTCCAACAATCCCGACGGCATCGAGATTAAAAAGGTCAAGGACAAAAACGGCATACCCGTGGATGGCATCCCCTTCCATCCCTACTACACGGTCAAGGACATCATGGGCGCGGTGTTTTTCCTCATGGTGTTTTTCCTCATCCTGTTCAGCATCGTCATATTTTTCATGCCGGAATTTTTCGGCATCTTTTTGGAGAAGGATAACTTTACTCCGGCCAATCCGCTGCAGACTCCTGAAGACATCGTGCCGCTGTGGTATTTCACGCCGTACTATTCGATCCTGCGCGCCAACACCGTCAGCTTTTTCTGGATAGACGCCAAAGTGTGGGGCGTAATTTTCATGGGACTTGCCATTGTGATGTTTTTTCTTCTGCCCTGGCTGGATCGTTCACCGGCAAAGTCGATCCGCTATCGCGGCGTACAGTACAAGGTGTGGCTGACCCTGTTCGTAATCAGCTTCGTCCTCCTTGGATATCTCGGGGTGAAGAATCCTGACCATGTCGATTTGTTCCTGTTTAAAAATGTGATCTGGGCTCAAATCATGACCATCATCTATTTTCTTTTCTTTTTGCTGATGCCGTTCTATTCAAAAGCGGATAAAACCAAACCGGTGCCGGAGAGGGTGAGTTTCAAATGATGCGTTTGTCATGTGCAATAGTTTTGGCATGGTTCTCAGCCGTCAGTCTTGCGGCTGGTCCCTCCAAGCCTGTGGATTCCGTGTACATCAACCTGAGCGATAAGGCGTCGCTGCAAAGGGGCGCCGCCCTGTTCGTCAGCTATTGCCTGTCCTGTCACAGTGCCGGCTACATGCGCTACAACCGGATGGGGAAAGATCTCGACATCAGCGATGCCGTGCTCAAGGAAAATTTCATGTTCGCTGCCGACAAACCTGGGAGTCTGATGCTTACCAATATGTCCCCCCAAGACG
>CAMYOI010000048.1:1742-23015 GCA_947259955.1 uncultured Gammaproteobacteria bacterium | reverse complement strand
ATGACCACTTCCTTCGCGTTCTTGAGCATTTCGGCAACCTCTTCCGCGGATGCCGCCTGAACTTCGCCCGCTTCGGCAGCGCTCGATGTCGTTCCGCCAGCCGTTCCGAACCCGCCCATGATGACGGCGACGAATCTGCGGTTCATGGCGCGGCACATGATGTAGCTCAATATCGCGCCGCTGGATCCGACCAGGGCGCCGGTGACGATCAGCAGATCATTGGACAGCATGAATCCCGTTGCCGCGGCTGCCCATCCCGAGTAGCTGTTCAACATGGAAATTACCACCGGCATGTCGGCGCCGCCGATGGCCATGACCATGTGTACGCCGAAGGCAAAGGCGATGATCGACATGATGATGAGCGGGAAAAGACCCGCACCGACCGATCCGGCGTCCAGGAACCATGCGCCGAGCCAGATGCAGGCGAGACCGCCCGCCAGATTAATGAAGTGGCGCGCGGGAATCAGGAGGGGTTTGCTCATGATGAGCCCCCGCAGCTTTCCGAAGGCAATGACCGACCCGGTAAAGGTTACCGCCCCGATGAGTATCCCAAGGTAGATCTCGACATCGTGTATGGTTTTCTCGACGCCTTCGAAATGGACGGAGGGATCGACGTAGTTCGCGAACCCGACCATTACCGCCGCCAGACCGACGAAGCTGTGCAGGATCGCCACGAGTTCCGGCATCTCGGTCATCTGCACCTTGAGAGCGACATAGATCCCGGCGGAAGCGCCAATCAGCATCAATACCATGACGAGTCCGAGATTGGAGACCTGATCGCTGGAGACCGTTGCGACGATGGCGATCGCCATGCCGGCGATGCCGTAGATATTTCCGCGGCGCGCCCGTTCCTGGTGGCTGAGGCCGCCCAGGCTCAGGATGAACAGGATGCTGGCGGCGACGTAAGCGGCGGTGAGGAATCCACTCGGCATTATTCTTCTCCCTGTGCGTCCTATCTACGAAACATGTGGAGCATGCGCTGGGTGACTAGAAATCCGCCGAATATATTGACGGTCGCGATGAGAATGGACAGCGCGGCAAGGATGACCACGATCCACGAGTCCGCACCGATCTGAACCAGAGCGCCAATGACGATGATGCCGCTGATGGCGTTGGTCACACTCATCAGAGGCGTATGCAGCGCGGGAGTGACGTTCCAGATGACCTGCCAGCCGATGAAGCAGGCCAGGACGAAGACGGTGAAGTGGGCCATGAAAGCCGGCGGCGCCACCGTACCCAACGCCAGGATGAGAATGATGCCGATGGCCAGCACACCCATGGTGACGGCTCCGCCCGGTTTTTTTACCTCCGCTTTTGAAACCGGTGGCGGCGGGGCCTTTTTCTGAGGTTTTGGCGCGGCGGAGAGTTTTATGGGCGGATCGGGCGGCCAGGTCGTCTCGCCGTCCTTGAGCACGGTCACACCGCGGATGATGTCGTCCTCCATGTTGACCACGGTCGCACCGTCTTTTTCCGGCGTCAATTCGGCCAGAAGGTGTCGGATGTTGGTGGCATAGAGCTGGCTCGACTGGGCAGCAAGGCGGCTCGGGAAATCGGTGTAACCAATCACCGTGACGCCGTTGTGAACCGTCACCTCACCCGGGACGGTGAGTTCGCAGTTTCCGCCTTGCTCCGACGCAAGATCGACAATGACGCTGCCCGACCGCATGGCGTTCACCATGTCCGCTGTGATCAGCTTGGGTGCGGGTTTTCCGGGGATCAGTGCCGTTGTGATAATAATGTCGACCTCTCTGGCCTGCGCCATGAACAGGGCCATTTCGGCCTCGATAAAGGCGGGACTCATTTGCTTGGCATATCCGCCCTCGCCGCTCCCTTCCTCTTCATAGTCGAGCTCGAGGAATTCGGCACCCATGCTCTCCACCTGTTCCTTGACCTCGGGGCGCGTATCAAAAGCACGCACTATGGCGCCCAGTGAATTTGCGGTACCAATGGCCGCCAGCCCGGCAACGCCAGCGCCGATGATCATGACCTTGGCGGGAGGCACCTTGCCTGCCGCGGTGACCTGGCCGGTAAAAAAGCGGCCGAAGTGCTGGGCCGCTTCGATAACCGCGCGATAACCCGCGATGTTTGACATCGAACTGAGCGCATCGAGTTTCTGGGCACGCGATATCCTCGGCACCGCATCCATGGCCATTGCCGTTGCCCCGGTGGCTTGCAGTCTTGCCATGAGATCGGTGGATTGCCCCGGCCAGATGAAGCTGATCAGGGTTTTGCCCCCGGTCAGCAGCTCAGCCTCGTGCAGGCCGAGTTCAGGATGATCTTCAGGTGCCCGGACTTTCAGAATGATATCGGCGCTTTCCCACAAGGCCTTTGTATCATCGATAATCTCCACCCCGACGGCACGATAGGCGTCATCGTTGAAACTTGCCGAGGTGCCTGCGCCGGACTCGACCGCGACGTCGTAGCCGAGAGCGATGAGCTGTTTGGCCACGTCCGGGGTGGTTGCGACGCGTTTTTCATCAGGATGTATTTCTTTGGGGACGCCTATCTTCATAACGACGGTTCCAGTTGTGCTCTTGTATCCGGGTACTTTCCATCAAGATCATGGGGTCCCGGGCCACTTATCTGACGAGTATAGAGACGCTCATGTTGCAATGCAATAAAGTCGGCAGGCTCTAAAATCGGCTTCCGATACCAAATGTAAATCAATTGAGGTATTCTCCGCATCCTTTTAATTTAGTTGAGAAAACATGGAACTTACCGCGCTTAACGAACTGGCGAAAGAGCTCAAGACACGCTCAGATACCCTCAGGGGGTATCTTTGACTTTGACGGCAGTAAAGAACGGCTCGAGGAAGTCACCCGGCAACTCGAGCAGTCGGAAATCTGGAGCGACCTCGAGTTCGCGCAGAACCTTGGCAGAGAGCGATCACACCTGGAGCGGACAGTCGAGTCTCTGACCGAGATCGGACGTGGTGTAGACGACGCCACGGAATTGCTGGATCTTGCCAGGGAGGAGAACGATGAGGAAATTCTGAAATCTGTGGAGCAGGATCTACTGGGGATCCAGCAAAAGCTCGAACACCTGGAGTTTCGCCGAATGTTCAGCGGTGAGATGGATTCGAGCAATGGTTTTATCGACATCCAGGCCGGTTCGGGTGGGACCGAGGCCCAGGACTGGGCCGAGATGCTCCTTCGGATGTATCTGCGTTATTGCGAGAGGAAAGAATTCACTACGGAGATCATCGAAGTGTCCAGCGGTGAAGTTGCGGGCATCAAAAGCGCGACCATCAAGGTCAGCGGGGCACATGCCTTTGGTTATCTCAGAACGGAGACCGGCATCCATCGCCTGGTCCGTAAATCGCCGTTCGATTCGGGAAACCGCCGACATACTTCTTTCGCTTCGGTGTACGTTTATCCCGAGGTCAGCGACGACATCGAGATCGATATCAATCCAGCCGATCTGAGGATCGATACCTATCGGTCCAGCGGTGCCGGTGGGCAACATGTCAACCGGACGGATTCCGCGGTTCGGATAACCCACCTGCCTTCCGGGATCGTTGTTCAATGCCAGAATGACCGCTCTCAGCACCGCAACAAAGACTCGGCCATGAAAATGTTGCGGGCGAGGCTTTACGAGGCTGAAATGCAGAAGCGTCGTGACGAACAGCAGGTGGTGGAGGCGGGCAAATCCGACATCGGCTGGGGACATCAGATCCGGTCTTATGTGCTGGATCAATCCCGAGTCAAGGACTTGAGGACCTCGGTGGAAACGGGAAATACTCAAGCGGTCCTCGACGGCGATCTAGACATGTTCATTGAAGCCAGTCTGAAGGCCGGCGTAGAATCGAGTCAATTAGAGCATTAAGAATCAATTATAACTAGTTGTTAATATTAAATAATGTCAGAAATCTCAGAAAACGATCAGATTGCCCAGCGCCGATCCAAGCTGGATGGTTTGCGGATGAATGGCAATGCCTATCCTAACGATTTCAGACCGTTGGATCTCGCCGCGCAGCTTCACGAGCGCTTTGCGGACTCAGCCGACGAAGTACTTCAACAGGCGGGCGTCGAGGTCGCGGTTGCCGGGCGTATGATGTCGCGACGAATCATGGGCAAGGCCAGTTTCTGTCATATTCAAGATCGAAGCGGACAGATACAGCTGTTTCTGCAGCGCGACGCGTTGCCGGAAGGGGTCTACAACAGTGAATTCAAGAAGTGGGATATCGGCGACATCCTAGGTGCGGAGGGTGTTCTGTTCAGGACACGAACCGGAGAACTGAGCGTACGGGTGAACGCGGTTCGCTTGCTGACCAAGGCCTTGCGGCCACTGCCCGAAAAATATCACGGCCTAAGCGATCTGGAGCTGCGATATCGGCAGCGCTACGTCGATCTGATGATGAATCCCGAGAGCCGGCGGGTTTTCGAAATCCGGGCCGCGGTGGTCAGCGTCCTGCGGCAGTTTCTCAAGGACCGGGACTTCCTCGAGGTCGAGACTCCCATGATGCAGATCACGCCGGGCGGGGCGGTGGCTCGGCCGTTCGTGACGCATCACAATGCCCTCGACATGGAGCTCTACCTGCGCATTGCGCCGGAGCTGTTCCTCAAAAGGCTCGTAGTCGGGGGCATCGAGCGGGTTTTCGAAATCAACCGCAATTTCCGCAACGAGGGCGTCAGCACCCAGCACAATCCCGAGTTCACTATGCTCGAGTTCTATCAGGCCTATGCCGATTACAAGGATTTCATGGATCTCACCCAGGACATGATGCAACAACTCTGCGCGAACGTGTTGAACCGTTCGATTGTGGAATACCAGAGCGAGACCTTCGACTTTGGGAAGCCGTTTGCCCGGCTCACCCTGAAGGAAGCCGTGCTGAAGTACAACCCGTCGCTCAGTGAGACCCACATCGACGACCTGGAAAGACTGTCGGACTATGCGCAGCAGCTCGATATTCAGCTCATGCCTGGTTACGGTCTAGGTAAGATTCAGACTGAGATTTTCGAACGAACGGCAGAACACAAACTGCGCCAGCCGACGTTCATTACACAGTATCCCGTAGAGGTGTCCCCGCTGTCCCGCAAGAACGACCAGGATCAGACCGTGACGGACCGGTTCGAACTCATCATCGCCGGTCGGGAGATCGCCAACGGATTCTCCGAGCTGAATGATCCGGAGGATCAGGCGGACCGATTCAGGCACCAGGTGAGCCAGCGGGAAGAGGGCGACGACGAGGCCATGTACTACGATGCGGACTACATCCGGGCATTAGAGTACGGCATGCCGCCTGCCGCCGGTGAAGGCGTCGGCGTCGATCGCCTGGTCATGTTGTTGACCGACAGTGCATCGATACGTGATGTTCTGCTATTTCCTCACATGCGCCCGGAATCAACGTAGCAAACCGAAAACCGGGCAACCTCAGCTTATTCCGAATCACCTTTGATGCTGCAATCGCTACCTTTCTTTATCGGGCTGCGCTACACGCGCGCCCGGCGGCGCAATCACTTCATATCGTTCATCACGCTGACGTCGATGTTGGGTATCACGCTCGGGGTATGGGCGTTGATCACGGTGCTGTCAGTGATGAACGGCTTCGAAAGGGAGCTCAGGGACAGGATACTCGGTGTGGCTTCGCATGTGACGATCAGCGGTGAGCGCGGTTGGCTGTCCGACTGGAAGGGACTGGAAGGGCGCATCGCGGATTTCAAGGAGATCGATGCGTCGGCGCCCTTCGTTATGGGCCAGGGGATGTTGACCAAGGGCCGCGAGGTACACGGTGCCCTGATTCGCGGCATTTTGCCGGACAACGAAGCTCGGGTTGCCCCGATGATTGCCGACAGCATCGTCCAAGGCGGCATGGAGAACCTCCACGCCGGTGGTTACGGTATCGTGTTGGGCCGGACCCTGGCTTACCAGCTGGGCGTCTATGTCGGATCGAAAGTCACGGTGATCACACCCCGCGGCCAGGTCACACCGGCCGGTCTGCTGCCGCGTATGAAAAGGTTCAGCGTGGTGGGAATTTTCAGGGTGAACATGCACGAGTATGACAGCGCGCTCGCATTCATCCACCTGGATGACGCGATGAAACTGTATAAATCCGAATCCCGGGTCAGCGGCCTCCGACTCAAGCTGGAGGATGTGTTTCAGGCGCCGTTCGTACGCAGGGCCCTTTCGGACACGCTGGGGCCCGCGTATGGTGTTCGCGACTGGACCCTCGAACACGCAAATTTTTTTCGGGCGCTCAAGATCGAGAAGCGGGTCATGTTCATCATCCTGTTTCTCATCGTGGCGGTGGCGGCCTTCAACATCGTATCCACGCTGGTCATGGTGGTCACCGACAAGCAGGCGGATATCGCCATACTGCGGACGTTGGGCATGAGCCCGGGTTCGGTAATGGGGGTTTTCATGGTGCAGGGCACTGTCATCGGCATCATCGGCACGATTCTCGGCGCGGTCACGGGCGTGGTCACGTCGCTCAACATCGAAACCCTGGTTCCGTTCGTGGAAAACCTGTTCAGCATCGAATTTTTCCCGGCAGACGTCTACGTGATTAGCGACTTTCCGGCGGAGCTGCACTGGGATGACGTGGTCAAGATTACCCTGGCTTCCCTGCTCATGAGCGTTGTCGCGACACTGTATCCCGCCCGGCGTGCATCCAGGACTCAACCGGCTGAGGCGTTGCGGTACGAATGAGCGAACTTGTGCTCAAGTGTGAGGGCCTGGTTAAAAGATTCGAGCAAGGGCCCATCTCCGTTGGTGTGCTGAACGGCGTGGACCTGACCGTTTCCGCGGGTGAACAGATTGCTATCACCGGCGCGTCCGGGTCCGGTAAAAGTACGCTGTTGCATCTGCTAGGCGGACTGGATACACCGACCGCGGGCAAGGTCTATGTGGACGGTCAGGATTTCAGCAAGCTTTCGGACAAGGAACGGGGTGTCCTGCGCAATCGCGCACTGGGTTTCGTCTACCAGTTTCATCATTTGCTGCCGGAGTTTACTGCCCTCGAAAACGTCAGCATGCCGCTGTTGATTCGTGGCGAGACACAGGAGGAAGCGCAAAAACGCAGCGCAGAGTGCCTGTCCAGCGTCGGGCTGGAAAACCGCCTGGCTCACAAGCCGGGTGAGCTTTCCGGCGGGGAGAGACAGCGTGCCGCTATTGCAAGGGCGCTCGTATCCCGGCCCCTATGCGTACTCGCCGATGAACCCACGGGCAATCTGGATCAGGGGACCGCGGATGCAGTCTATGGATTGATGTGTGATCTCAACAAGAGTTTCGGCACCGCCCTGGTCCTGGTGACTCATGACCAGGGCCTGGCCAGAAGGACCGGACGGATTTACCACCTTGAGCAGGGGAAGCTAAATACGGACTCAGAGTAAAAATTCAGCCAATTCCAGCTGGCTCCCATGAATTTTGGGAAATTTAAAATTTATTCTGACCCCAAGTTTATTTTATCTTTATTGATCCTCGCTTAACTTTCCCTCCTCAGCGGAGCGCGACGCCCTTCTTTTTCTGCCCTTGCGAATTTCTCTTCGCCTCCGCCATGTCCGGACAACTTTTGAGCGCCAGATCAGGCTGACCACGTAGTAGCCGGCCGCACCGACAACTGTGCCAAAGATCAGGCAGCCCACCCACAGCGCGACGTAGTACTGTGCAAATATTTCAAGAGACAGCTCATTGAGGGGAACGGCAGGGCGGTTCAGCAGCCAGGCGCCGAGCAGGTACGGCGGGCCCCATAGCGGGATCCAAGTCAGTGGATTCGAGATCCAAACCCATAGCAGGGAAATCGGGAGGTTTGCCCGCCAGAGAATCGCGGCAATAGCCGCCGGAATCATCTCGAATGGGACCGGGAGGTAGGCGCAGAAAAGACCGATGGCCGTGGCACGGGCAACCGACCTTCTGTTGATGTGCCAGAGGTTGGGGCTGTGCAAATGACTGCCTAGAAACTGCAGATACTTGTTCTTTTGAACATCGTGCCGCGTGGGCAGTCGGCTTTTTAAGCTCTTCGGCAGCATGAATAAAGGGTATACTGCAGGACGCACCAAGTTACAACACGGAAGTGATATTTATGCGTTTTTTGGCAGGACGCCAGATATATTTGTGTGCCGTCTCGTTTCTGCTCGGAGCGGTTGCCGTTCAGGGTTTGGCGGAGCTCCCGCCGAATTGGGTGTCGCTCGTCGCGGTTTCCCTCGCCCTGCCGTGTTTTGCCTTTCGATCTCTACAACCGCTATTCTGGTTGCTGCTGGGATTCGTCTGGACGATCCTGCGTGCCGATCTCGTACTGACACAGGAGTTGCCGGAGGAGCTCGACGGTAAGGACATCGTCATGGAAGGCGTCGTGGATTCGCTTGTCCGGCGCACGGGGCCGGATCTCAAATTCACCGTTTCGACCGTGGCTGCCGCGAGCTTTGGGGAACATTCTGTTCCTCCGATGAAGATATTGCTCCGCTGGTATCGCACCGATGAAGACGTCCGACTGGGGCAGGGCTGGCGGCTGAAGGTGAGATTGAAAAGGCCCCACGGTTTTCAGAATCCGGGAGGCTTCGACCGTGAGAAGTGGTTGTTTCGACACCGAATTCGTGCCACCGGATATGTTAGAAACGCTAGCCGGTTACCGGGACTTGATCGGGCGGCCTGGTGGGGTGAGTTTCGGGAGCGGTTGCAGCATCACCTGCGTCGCTCCGATCTCGCCAACCAGGGCCTGATCCGCGCGCTCGTCATTGGCGATCGAAGCGGCGTCAGCGAGGAGCAGTGGCGGGTGCTCATTCGCACCGGAACGCTTCATCTGCTGGCAATATCCGGTTTGCACATTGGCTTGGTCGCCGGGTTCTGCTTTGTGCTGGGCTCGATAGTATGCCGTATCCTGGGACAGGGTTTGCTCTGGTTTCCGGCGCCTATGGCCGGGGCAATAGGTGCCGTTTTAGGCGGTGGGCTCTATGCACTGCTCGCGGGTTTGACCATTCCGACGCAACGGGCGTTCGTCATGGTCGCCACCGTGATGACGGCCGTGCTGCTCGGTCGGTCCGTGGACATCGTTCGCTGCCTGGCCATCGCACTTATTCTGATTCTTGCCGTCGACCCGTTGTCCGTGCTGGACGCCGGCCTGTGGATGTCATTTGGTGCCGTGGCCGCTATTCTTGCCGCTTCGAAGGCCACGACGGATACCGGAAACCGCGTTCTGCGGGTAATAAAGATCCAGCTGATTCTCACGCTTCTGATGGCGCCACTCGTTTTGGTCTTCTTTGGCCAGGTATCCCTTGTCGCTCCGGTTGCCAACCTGATAGCGATACCCGTAGTCGCATTTACCGTGGTGCCTCTGGTGCTGTGTGCCTCCGCGTCGCTCGGATTCGGTTGGCTAGTACTGGCCGAGGGTCTGTACGGGCTTGCGAATGGCATATTGAGTGGGTTGTTTTGCTTGCTTTCCGTGCTCTCAGAACCTGACTGGGCGGTCTGGGTCACGGGTCGGTTTGGGACGATATTGGTCGTGGGTGCGATCTGCTTGGCTATAGTCGTGGTCCGCCAACGCAGCCGCTACTTACTGGCCACAACGATCTGCTTGCTGCCTTTGCTTGTCGTACATAGCTTGAGTGCCGGGAACAAAATCAGTCCGGGCGACTTTACGCTGACGATCCTGGACGTTGGGCAAGGCTTGTCGGTCGTTTTGCGTACACGAAACCACAGCTTGCTATACGACACCGGTGCACGTTTCGGCCCCCGCTTCGATGCGGGCAACGCTGTAGTCGTTCCGTACCTGCGTCATCAAGGTATCGATTCTCTGGACATGCTCATTGTGAGCCATGGAGACAATGATCATATTGGAGGTATGCGGGCCGTACTCAGTGGGTTGCCCGTCGGGCTCAGGTTGACCAGCGTACCCGACAAGGTCCCTGAAGCCAGCTCCTGTGTGGCCGGCGATCAATGGGAGTGGGACGGTGTGCGATTTCTCCTTCTCAGCCCGCGAAAAGCACATCCACCGGAACACAACAATGCATCATGTGTAGTGAAGGTTCTCGGGCGGTCAGGCAGTGCGTTGCTCACCGGTGACATCGAACGGGAGATCGAGGACGAATTGGTGGCACATTTCGGTCAATGGCTCCAAAGCGACGTCCTTCTGGTGCCTCACCAGGGCAGCAAAACGTCTTCAACGGTGCAGTTTGTCGATCGTGTCGCCCCGGATATCGCGATCGTTGCCGCCGGCTACAGGAATCGCTACGGCCACCCTGCGGAAGCGGTAGTCGATCGATATAGGGACCGGGGCATTCGTTTGTTCAATACCGCCCGGGACGGCGCGGTAACCGTGCGTTTGGCCAAGGGCATCATCGCCACCGAGTCGTACCGCGTAAGTCAGCGGAGATATTGGTTTGACGATGTCAAAGGACACGGATACGACTAATTTTTGGCTAAACGCCTGCCCGTCGGTCATAGACAATTTGCGGGTTCGGCCTTCCAAGTCTGCTAAAATCCAGAAGATATAAGGTATCTGGAGAGGAAACACAGATTGTTCGAGTTATTCAAATCCGGCGGGCTGCTCATGTGGCCGATCCTCGCGTGCTCGGTCGTAGCCATTTCTATTATCTGCGAACGGATGTGGACTCTCAACAAACGTGCCGTGACACCGCGTAATCTGACGGAGCAGATAAGCACCATGATCGAGAGAAGGGAGTTCGACCCAAACAAGATCCGTATCATCCGCGAAAGTTCTCCGCTTGGTCGAATTCTGGCGGCCGGCATGATCAACAGTTTCCATGGTCGCGAAGTGATGAAAGACGCCATCGAGGAGTCCGGTCGTCACGTCGTACATGAAATGGAGAAGTACCTGAATTCCCTTGGGACGATTGCGGCAATTACCCCGCTTTTGGGCTTGCTGGGTACGGTAATCGGCATGATTAAAGTGTTTTCAGCGATCACGGCCTTTGGCGTCGGCGATCCTACCATCCTGGCGGGAGGGATATCGGAAGCGCTGATTACGACGGCGGCGGGACTTTCCGTCGGCATCCCGTCATTGATGTTCTATCGCTATTTCCGGGGACGGGTCAATGCGCTGACCGTGGACATGGAACAGGAAGCGATCCGGCTGGTCGAGGTGTTGCAGGGAGAACGGGAGCAGGTTGGTCCGGCCCGCGGTAACTTGCATCGCGTTTCGTGAAATTTTCGGACAGAAAAGAGGACGAGACCCTCATCAACCTGACGCCGCTTATCGACGTGGTTTTCCTGCTGCTGATTTTCTTCATGGTATCGACCACGTTTTCCAAGGAGTCCCAGCTTAGAATAAAACTGCCCGAGTCATCGGAAGATGAGGTGGAACAGCAGGAGGCAAAGATACTCGAGATCGAGATCAATTCTGAGGGGGTCTATGCTGTCAAGGGTCCAGATGAAGATGCGGCAAGGGAACTTTTGAACGCGAGCAGAGAGACACTGCGGCGTGCCCTGATCAAGGTCGTACAGGACGGCGACGATGTCGTCACGGTAATTCGTGCGGATCGACGCACGCCCCACGAGTCGGTGATACGTGCCATGGATGTGTCCGGGAAGCTCGGGCTCACCAACATTACTTTCGCCACCCAGACAATTACCAAAGACAGCGGGTCACCGTGACGGTCACCGCCACCGGTCCAGGTAGTTTCAAGCTTTACCGTCGGCTGCTGGGCCACGTCCTCCCTTACAAGGGAATATTCGCCGCGTCGGTTATCGCCATGGCCGTGGCCGCCGCCATGGATGCCTCTTTCGCCGCCCTCATTAAGGAAATTACGGATCGTGGTCTGGTCGAACCCGATGTGGATTTCATCGGTCTGATTCCGTGGTTGATTGGGAGCGTCATTGTGGTCAGGGCAGTTTCCGGATTTGCCGGCAATTACAGCATGGCCTGGGTCGGACGCCAGGTCGTTTTCGATCTGAGGCAGAAGGTGTTCGACCAACTTATCAAGCTGCCCGCCAGCTACTACGATGATCACTCTTCGGCATCGATCGTGGCCAAGCTGATTTACGATGTCGAGCGTACGGCAACCGCGACGACGGATGCGCTGACGTTGCTGACCAAGGACGCGTTTACCGCCATCGCCCTGCTGGCCTGGATGACCTATCTGGACTGGAGGCTCACCCTGGTGTTTCTTGTATTTGCGCCGATGATTACCTACGTCGTTCAGATCGCGGCGAAGCGCTTTCGCAAGACCAGTGAGCGGATTCAGAGCTCCATCGGTGACATCAGCCATGTGGCAAAAGAGGCAATAATCGGCGAACGTGTGGTCAAGACCTATGGCGGGCATGACGTCGAGCGCAATAGTTTTCTAAAGACTAACCAGCGCAACCGGCGCCAGGAACTCAAAAAGGCCGTCGTATCGGCCGCCATGGCTCCCACCATTACCCTAATGGTCGGCTTACCGATCGCCATCATCATTTCCATGGCGGTCGGTCGAACCGGTGCTGAAGCGGTAAGTGCGGGAACGTTTACCAGCTACCTTGCGACCGTCCTTCTGCTGCTTTCCCCTTTAAAACGTCTTGCCAAGGTGAACGAAAAGATCCAGATGGGTGTCGCCGCCGCCAACAGCGTATTCGCCGTCGCCGACGAGCAACCGGAAATCGATACGGGTACGCGGACGCTCGATCGATCCCAGGGTCGGATCGAGTATGACAACGTTAGCTTCCAATACGGGCGCTCGGATATTGCGGTGCTGAAGGATCTGTCCTTCGCCATCGAACCGGGGCAGACGGTCGCCCTTGTGGGTGCATCCGGTAGTGGAAAATCCACCGTAACCGCGCTGCTTTTAGGTTTCTACAGGCCTTCTGAGGGGCGGATCACCGTGGACGGAATCGATATCACGGAGATAACGCTGCGGTCGCTGCGGGAGAACATGGCAGTCGTTGCGCAGGACACGATATTGTTCGATGAAACCATTCGCAACAACATCACCTACGGTCACGAGGGCGAGATCTCGGAAGACAGCCTGAGGGCCGCTGTGGAAGCCGCTCACGTGGCGGAATTCGCCGACCGGCAGCCCAAAGGCCTTGATACCTATGTTGGAGAGCAGGGCTTGCGTTTGTCCGGCGGGCAGCGGCAGCGGATTGCCATCGCCAGGGCGCTTTTCAAGGATGCTCCCATATTGATCTTCGATGAGGCGACATCATCGCTGGACGCGGTCTCGGAACGACTGGTCAAAGATGCGACGGAGCAGCTCCTGCATAACCGCACCACCCTTGTTATCGCCCACCGGTTGTCCACTATCGAGTCCGCCGACCGTATCCTTGTGCTCGACCACGGGCAGATAGTCGAACACGGCACGCACAAGTCTTTGTTTGAGCAAAAATGTACACACGTTTGTATCGATCCCAAATGCAGGAACAGCGTCTGGCAGGCTAACAGGCTGCCAAGTCAGTTCATGGGCTCGTTCAATGATGCGCTCAACCGTCTGTGGTGTACGCGTAATGTTATTTCTTGCACGTTGTGGCCTTTGAGCCTGCTATACAGGGCGGTTATCCGCGCAAGACGGCTGGCTTACAGCGTCGGCTGGCTGGAGTCCCATCGCTTCGATGTTCCGGTCATCGTTGTCGGCAACCTGTCGGTGGGCGGAACGGGCAAGACGCCCATGGTTATTGCCATAGCCATTTTACTCAAGAACGAGGGGTGGACGCCGGGCATCATCAGCCGGGGATACGGGGGTAGCGCAGAACACTGGCCGCAGACGGTAACCCCTGAGAGTTCCGCCGATCTGGTTGGAGATGAACCGGTAGTGATAGCCCGGCGAGCCGGATGCCCTGTGGTGGTTGCACCCGACCGACCCGCGGCCGTCAGGCAGTTGCTCGACGAAAATGGCTGCAATGTCCTGATCTCGGATGACGGGTTGCAGCATTTGGCGTTGAATCGCGACATTGAGATCGTCGTGGTGGATAGCAGGGCAGGATTCGGCAACGGTTTTTGCCTGCCCGCAGGCCCGTTGCGTGAACCGGTGTCACGCTTAGATACAGTCGATTTCGTTATTTACAACGGTGGCCCGGGCGGCGGACACCGCTGCGTGATCGAGGGCGATTGCGCCGTCAAAGTGATCAACAATTTCGTATCCAGGCTGTTGGATGAATTTAGCGGCAGAATGGTTCATGCAGTTGCCGCTATCGGTAATCCAGCCCGATTCTTCGAGCACCTCAGGTCCGCGGGCCTGGAGGTCATCGAGCATCCGTTTCCGGATCACCATAAATTTGACGAGGCCGATCTGCAATTCGAAGACGATGGCCCCATTCTGATGACAGAGAAGGATGCGGTGAAATGTGAAGCCTTTGCAGGTGAAAATATGTGGTATGTTCCGGTGGATGCAAATTTAGCCCCGTCGTTCCGAGATGAATTATCAAAAAGGTTGAATAGCCTATGATTGACAAAAAGCTGCTCGAGATCCTGGTTTGCCCGGTTACCAAGGGGCCCTTGATCTACGACAAGGAGAAGCAGGAACTGGTGAGTAAGTCGGCTCGCCTCGCTTACCCCATCCGCGACGACATCCCGATCATGCTCGAAGACGAAGCGCGCCCACTGGAAGAGGACGAGTGGCGAAGCTGATCGATTCGTTATCTATTATTGGTGCTGATTACGGGAAATGGAATGTCTGGGTTCTCCAGGAACGTATCCTGATATAGCTACCGTCGTTGCGAGCGCAGCGAAGCAATCCATTTGTTCAACTTGGAAACTCTGTATTATTATCCGGGTGTCAATTTAATTGGAGTTTGACGTCATCATCCCCGCAAGGTATGCATCAACGCGCCTGCCGGGGAAACCGTTGCTCGAAATTGCCGGCAAACCATTGATCCGGTGGGTCTACGACTGTGCCAGGGAAAGCTCGGCTCAACGGATTATCGTCGCGACCGATGATGAACGCATCAAAAAGCTCGTAGAACGGTTCGGTGGTGAGGCGTACTTGACCCGTTCGGAGCACCAGTCCGGTTCAGATAGGATCGCGGAGCTGATCGACGGGCTCGAATGGCCGGACAACGGGGTCGTCGTCAATGTGCAGGGAGACGAACCGCGCATGCCCGGTGTACTGATCGATCAGGTTGCCCGAATCTTACTCGAGGATGACTCGGCTATTGTCAGCACCGCCTGTCACAGAATTCATTCAATGGAAGAGCTCATCGATCCCAATGTCGTTAAGGTGGTTCGTGACAAAAAGGGCAGGGCCATGTATTTTTCACGTTCCCCGATACCCTGGAGTCGGGGTGGAAATGCAGAAGACGCGCATGCCTATCGGCATATCGGGATCTATGGATTTCGTGCGAGCTTTTTGGGAAAGTTTACCACCTGGCCAATGTCGAAATTGGAAAAAACGGAGCAACTCGAACAATTACGAATTTTAGAAAATGGTGTGACAATACACGTATGTGAGGCGTCGGTGTCGCCTGGGCCGGGTATCGACACGCTGGAACATCTGGAGCGTTTTAGAAATTTGGTGAACGAAAATGGTTAAAGTCTTGTTCGTATGTCTGGGAAACATCTGCCGGTCCCCAACCGCAGAGGGGACATTGCGTAAACTTGTCGCGGAGAGCGACCTGTCACACGGCATCGAGGTCGATTCGGCCGGGACGCATGCCTATCACATCGATAAACCGCCCGATCTGAGGGCGCAGCAGGCTGCCGCTCGACGCGGCATCGATATTTCTTCTTCGCGGGGCAGGCGGGCCACGGAACAAGACATCGATGAGTTCGATTACGTCCTGGCGATGGACCGGGAAAACTACCACAACCTGGTTCACATTAAGGGCGCGCGTGACAACATTCGGATGTTTCTGGAGTTTTCCAGCAGTTTCGACGAGGACGAGGTACCGGATCCCTACTATGGCGGATCCGGAGGATTCGAGCGCGTTCTGGATATGATCGAGGACGCGTGTCGGGGGCTTCTTGAAGATATCAAAGCGCGCCACCTGCAGTACAAAAATCACCCATGAGCGAGCAGCCCCTGGGTCCACTTTTTGTTGACATCGAGACCCTTGAGCTGCTGCCCGAAGAGCGAGAGAAACTAACGCACCCGCTTATTGGCGGTGTAATTTTATTCAGCCGCAACTACGAGTGCCCGGAGCAACTGAAAGCGCTAGTCCTGAGTATCAAGGATGTACGCACGCCCGCGCTGCTTGTCGCCGTCGACCAAGAAGGCGGTCGGGTGCAGCGTTTCAAGGAGGGGTTCACTATATTACCCCCGGCGAGGACTTACGGTGAATTGTATGATCGCGACAAAGCCGACGGGCTGGAGGCGTCGCACTGTGCTGGTTATCTGATTGCTACCGAACTGCGTGAGTTGGGCGTTGACTTAAGTTTTGCTCCGGTTCTGGATATTGGCACGGTGGACTCGGCCGTGATAGGGGATCGCGCTTTCCACGGCGATCCGGCGGTCGTCGCCGAACTCGCCCGTGCCCATATCGCGGGCATGAACCAGGGCGGCATGAAGGCCACCGGAAAACATTTTCCGGGCCACGGAGCCGTTGCGGAAGATTCTCATACCTGTCTGCCGTGCGATAAGCGGAGCTGGCCAGAGATAGATTGTTGTGATCTTGTTCCCTACCGATTGCTCAGTGATGTGTTGCACGGCGTGATGACCGCCCACGTTAATTTCACTGACGTCGATGATTGCCTGCCCACATACTCCATTTACTGGCTCAATACCGTATTGCGGCAGGACATCGGATTTTCCGGGGTCATTTTCAGCGACGATCTTAGCATGGACGCAGCGAAAATCATGGGCGGACCGGATGAACGGGTAGCCAGCGCGCTGGCTGCGGGTTGCGACATGGCGCTCATCTGTAACGATCCTGATGCGGTCGACCTTGTTCTGGATCGGTTGAAGCGGGACTTGCCCGCGGACACCCCGAAAATCTGGCCGGTGACGCCACGGGTGTGTCATACCAGCAGCGTGCCCGGAATGTCCTCGAATCGCTGACTTTGCAGGATGTCTCAACAGCATAGCCGAGGCAGTTCGCTACTCGGCCCGCTCTATGTACTCCCCGGTTTCCGTGTTTATCCTGATTTTGTCGCCCGTATTGACGAAAGTGGGGACGGTCACACGCAGTCCCGTCTCCAGCCGGGCCGGTTTCCCGGAGCCTGATGCGGTCTGGCCTTTTACGACGCCCTCGGTATCGGTGACCTCGAGCACGACAGCGCCGGGCAATTCTATACCGATTGGATTGCCATTGTGGAAGTTTATCTGGACCTCTGTATTGGGCAACAGGTAACCGATCTGTTCAGTGAGGTCCTCGCTGCTCACAGTGAGCTGTTCGAATGTCTCATTGTCCATGAACACGTGCCCACCGCCTTCGGCATACAGATATTGCATCTTTCTAGGCTCGACATGGGCTTTTTCCACGGTATCCGCGGATCTGAACCGCTCATTGAGCTTGGTCCCCTGGGTTGTCTCCTTGAGTTCGACCTGAACGAAGGCGCCGCCCTTGCCGGGTTTAACGTGGTTCTTCTTGAGCACACGCCAAAGCTTTCCCTGGTGTTCTATCAGGCTGCCCACCCTGATATCGAAGGCAGAAATCTTCACCTTGAATTCCTTGTAAAGTAGTTGGAATGGGCGCGATTCTAGTAGTATCCATACCTATTGAGCAATGGCGAATCGCAACCAAAAGACATCGTTCGACGCATCCTGTCGCAAGTGCGCCCGGCTGGCGCGATATCTGGATGAAGTTCGAGAAGGTCATCCGGACTACTACTGTAAACCCGTTCCTTCATTTGGCGACAGTCGTGTACGACTCATCGTGGTTGGTTTGGCTCCGGGTAAACATGGCGCCAATGCCACGGGCCGACCCTTTACCGGGGACCATGCCGGGATTTTACTCTATAAAACACTCTATAAATTCGGCTACGCGGATCGAGCGGTATCTCTCCATGCCAAAGACGGTCTGACTTTGGTTGGATGCCGCATCACGAATGCGGTCAAGTGCCTGCCGCCGGAAAACAAACCTACGAATCGGGAAATTATTGAGTGTAATTCCTACCTGAAGGCTGAACTGGCCAGGTGCCGTAATGGCTCCGTGGTCCTCGCGTTGGGTCAGTTGGCTCACAGGGCGGTTTTGAGGGCATACGGCTTGGTGCAGGCACACTATCCCTTTGGTCATAACCAGGCCTACCAAATCCTAAATAGCGTCACTTTGCTCGACAGTTACCACTGTAGTCGTTACAACACCCAGACCCGCAGACTGACAGAAACCATGTTTGACGAAGTTTTTAAAAAAGCGGGTAAACTGCTATCGTGAGTCAGGATTCGCGACAGATGTATGATCACCGTGAACTGTTGAAGGGCGCGCCAAACGCCCCCGGGGTTTACCAATTCATGGGTCCCGGCAGCGAGGTCCTTTATGTAGGCAAGGCCAGAAATCTAAAAAAACGGTTATCGAGCTACTTTAGAAAGTCCGATATGGACCCGAAGACGCGGGCCATGGTGCAGCACGTAATCAACGTCGATGTGATTATCACTCACACCGAGAGCGAAGCGCTGCTGCTCGAAAGCAACCTCATCAAAAAGCACCGACCCCGCTATAACATCGTACTTCGCGACGACAAGAGCTATCCATATATCAGACTGGACGACACCCACCCGTTTCCGAGACTCAGTTTCTACCGGGGTGGGCGCCGTGAACGCGGCCAATATTTTGGCCCCTACGCCAGTGCGTACGCCGTTCGACAGACGTTGTCACAGATACAGAAGCTTTTCAGGGTGAGGTTGTGTGAGGATACTTTCTACCGACTGCGCTCCAGACCCTGCCTGCAGTATCAGATAGAGCGTTGTACGGCTCCCTGCGTCGGCCTCGTCAATGAAGACGATTACGCCGAGGATGTTAAACAGGCGATGCTTTTTCTGGAAGGTCGTGACAGCACCCTGAGCGACTATCTGGTTGAAAAAATGGAGTGCAGCGCGAATCAGCAGCACTACGAGTCAGCCGGCCGCTACCGTGACCGCATCAAAGCACTGAGGCGGGTGCTCGAACACCAGTACATCAGTGTCGGTGACGGAGATTTAGATGTCGTCGCCCTGTGTGCTGAGCATGATCAATACTGCATTGACGTGACATTTGTCCGCGGGGGACGTCATAGTGGCAACACGTCGTTCTTTCCAAAACCTTCGCTGAATGAGAGCCCGAGGCAGATCATTTCCGGGTTTATTGGTCAGTTCTATGCGGATAAGACGATTCCAAAAGAGATCCTCGTTTCGCCTCATCCGGAGAATAAGACCCTTCTAGAGTCCGCATTGTCACGCCTGGCTAACCGAAAGGTGCGGATTGTCGCCAACCCGCGGGGAGTAAGAGCACGGGTCGCCGAGCAGGCTATGAACAATGCAAAGGCCGGACTTGCGGCGCGCGTCAGCGGACGGCAGGCACAATTAGAGCGGTTGGAGGCCGTACGTGAGTGTCTGGATCTTCCCGAAGCCCCTCAGCGAATTGAATGCTTCGATGCCAGCCACACCTCCGGAGGCAATACGGTGGTGTCATGCGTGGTGTTCGATGCCGAGGGGGCGCGTAAATCAGACTACCGTCGCTTCAACGTAAAAAAGAGTGCCGGTGACGACTATGCCGCATTGAGCGATGCCCTGACCCGTCGATTTAAGCGGATCAAGGCGGGGGAGGGGCAATTGCCGGATATACTCCTCATAGACGGGGGAAAGGGCCAGGTCAATGCCGCGAATGCGGTCCTCGAAGAGCTGCATGTCGATGGTGTCATGATCCTGGGCGTGGCCAAGGGCCGCGAAAGGAAACCGGGTCGCGAACGGTTATACATGCCCGGACGGCAGCACGCTTTACCGGTCTCATCGCATTCACCGGCGATGTTCTATATTCAGCAGATACGGGATGAGGCGCATCGATTTGCGATTACGGGACATCGGCAACAGCGCGCCAAAAACAGTCAAAAGTCGCAACTTCAGGAGATTCCGGGTATTGGGGACGCAAAAAGGCAGGCATTATTAAAGCATCTCGGCGGTATGCAGGAGGTGACGCGAGCGGGAATCGAGGACCTTGCAAGCGTACCGGGGATTAGCAAACGACTCGCCGAACGGGTGTATTCATATTTTCATGAATAGAATCCTGGATATTGTTATATAGTTGAGAGAGTTACAAGCAAGCCCTGATTTTGACGACATGGTTTACACGCTGCCCAACATTCTGACCGTTGTCCGGATGATATCCATCCCGGTTCTTGTGGTCGTCTATTACCTTCCGGTGCCGTGGAGCCACTATGTCGCCGCCGGGTTGTTCGTTCTGGCGGGGCTCACCGACTGGCTGGATGGATACCTGGCTCGCAAATTGGGACAGCATTCCTCATTCGGGGCATTTCTGGATCCGGTGGCGGACAAACTCATGGTGACCACGGTCATCGTTTTACTAGTGGCGACCTCGGACCTGCAGAGTCAGGTGATAAGTTCCATTCTGTTTACAATCGTGGCGGCCGTAATTGTTGGCCGCGAAATCGCTGTCTCCGCCTTGCGGGAATGGATGGCAGAACTAGGCAAGCGGAAAAGCGTCGCGGTATCAATAATCGGCAAGTTGAAGACGTTTGCCCAGATGGTTTCCATCGCATTGTTGCTGTACAAGGCCCCGATTGCGGGCGTTTCCGCTGCCAAAGTAGGAGAAATCCTTTTCTATGTTGCGGGAGCACTGACTATCTGGTCGATGTTCGCCTATCTAAAGGCTGCATGGCCAACCTTGGTTGGTGGTCCAGGCAATTCAGGGGAATAAACAACTCCTCAACCCTTGACAGTCGAGTCCTGGAATCTGAAAATTACGGGCCTTTTCGGGGCAAAGCATTCGATGCGGGAATAGCTCAGTTGGTAGAGCACAACCTTGCCAAGGTTGGGGTCGCGAGTTCGAGTCTCGTTTCCCGCTCCATTTGCTCTTTGAATTCAATCAGTTAACCATATATCTCTTTTGGGTAGGGGCAAAAATGGGGCAATCTTTACCAGATCTTTTGCCCCACCTAAATTCTCGGCAAATCCTTCAGTTTCAGCTCTGCTTTTACTGGTCTAAAATTCCTGTAATCTAGTTGCTCAGGATTCTGTAAATAGATTTCCGTTGTCTTCTTGTCAGTGTGGGTCATAAGCGACCGTATGTACTCATCTGCGTAACCCAGCTCTCGATAAATCCTCGCGCCTAGCGATCTGATCTCGTGGAATGTTGGACGTTGCCGTGGTGCTAAATGTTTATAGACTCCGGTCTCATCTCGGATTGTTTTGAACGTCTTGGTTAGATAATCGGGAGTTACAGCAAACGGGTGTAGTTTGTTTTGCATGTGCTGAGGTCTTTGGGACTTGGGACGGTAATGTACGAGAAAAGGGCAGGGTATACCGTCTTCCCAAGCGCGTTGCC
>CAMYOI010000048.1:0-1713 GCA_947259955.1 uncultured Gammaproteobacteria bacterium | reverse complement strand
ATTTCTATACGTATAAACGCCATGTCTGTATCAGCCGCAGTCTTATCGCGTATCACATGCAACCAGTTTTCTTTCCGGTCCAAACGTTTCATGCTGACTACCTCAATACGAGACTGCAGCGTAATCAATGAGGTATCCATAGCGATCCGTAACCAGGCTGGGGCAGCTTCATGTATCTTTTTGTATGCTGCAACACTCAGACGCTGGCGCACCTTTTGATTTATTTTTAACTTCTTACTAACGCTGCGGTATAAGACACATTCCGCCTCATTGTGGTCCAACAGTTTGCGTGATCTTGCGTATTCCCATAGGTCAATCAATCGCGCACGGTGTTTATTGAATGAATCGCCGGTCCTACAACGGTCCGAAAGCCAGTTGTCCAAGAAGACACGATCGACACTTGCAAAAACTCTGTGTCCGAATTCTCGCTTGTACAAGGCAAGTGCAAATAGATGGTTCTTTCGTGTGCCATCATCCCAAGGCATACTAGGGACTCGGTTCTCGATATACAGGTCAATGACGTTAGATACTGTGGGGGCAACATCCCTTCCTATTCTCTGCTGCGCCCGGATTGCGTCAATCGCTTGATTCGCAAGTTTAGCTCTTCTAATGGCTATCTCTCGATCCTTACCAAACCATGTGCGATGCCCGGTCATCGGATTTCGATAACGAAACCTGCCGGAATCTGCTTCTCTATGGAGATTCCTTGGGAGTTTGTATTTTCGAGTTCTACGGGTCATAGCTTATAGCTTTTCGAACGATCGAGTCCGCTACACCATCAACTGCGTTCCTGACAGCACCCTCATAAGTGTCCACGTCCACCCAAAATCGGCCAGAGGGATCTTTGTAGCCCCCCGGCAACACATTATTCTCAATTTGATCGCGTAACGTTCGTACCGATGGTGCTGATTTCTCAGTAAAATAATTGCGTCGGAACTCGGAAAGTCTAGCAAGCCTCACTGTGTTTCTCCGCGTTCCTATCTCCGATGTATTTTTGCCCATAAGTATCTGTCAAGCGTTCGGCACACCGAGCGTTTATGTACTGACTAGCGCTCGCTAAATCACTTCCCCGAACAATCAAGTTAAATCACACAGAGGGCAGCTCAACAAATTATTCAGATCAACCCGAGGTAATAGTTGGACTTCTTCCTACAACGTTGTCTCCAAACCGATTCGCAAATTTCGCGCACCGCGTTTTAAAGGACCTACACCAGAGGCGCAAATAGTAATTGTTTAGGTGGCCGTCGTTATTTAATTACGCCAAAGACACTAGCGCAGCGCTAATCGCCAGACAAGAATTTTATTTTTAGCAAGACGCTAACAGTTGTTTATTTCTTCGTTCAGACCATCATACGCAGCAAGTTTCTGATTCACGTGAATGAAACAAATCCCAACAAACAGATCAAACCATCTCTCCCTTGAATACCACGACACCGCAGATGCGCGCGTTCTGATCGATCTCGATGATCGGGTCTGGCCAGTTCGGATTCAGCGCCTTGAGATACTGGCGTCCGCCCTCGACGATGAGCTGCTTGAAGGTCGCCTCCGCCGTGTCTTCCAACATCACGACGACGTATTTTCCATGGACCGGCTCGACGTTGGGGTCGACGAAGATCAGGTCCCCGTCGTGGAACTTGGGTTCCATGCTGACACCGTGCAGGCGCAGGACATAGGTGTCCGGACTGCATTTTACCGGACAGGGGAAGAGCTCCG
>CAMYOI010000047.1:20802-31554 GCA_947259955.1 uncultured Gammaproteobacteria bacterium | reverse complement strand
TCTGATAACCCTGAAGTAGACCTCTGTTTTACCGCTTCCCGTGATGCCAAACAGTACAAAACTCCGATAGGATCCAAGTGCGTCCAGAATGGCGTCGGCAGCCCGGTTTTGCTCTGGATTCAAGTCAATAGAGTACCCGGAAAATTCAACTTCGGCTGTAGGTTGGACTTTTATTTCAACCCAGCCCTTTTCAACCAGGGCGTTGACCGCTCGTCTCCATGAGTGCCCGAGCCGGCTCAGCTGTTCTGGCGAGAGCCAATTTTCGGTGTTGAGGCTTCGCCATATCCTTTGCTGCAATGGTGCTGATGCGAGGTTGGGACGGGCGGTTTTCCCCTTTTCGGTGAGGCGGTAAACCTTCGGTTGACCTGGGCTCAGGGGATGCCCCCGGCGGAGCGCGATGGGCAGGGCTGCACTGAATACTTCTCCGATTGGGTGATGGTAGTAGTGTGCTACCCGGGACAACCAATCGGACAGCGTCCCTGGAAACACAGGTTCCGGGTCCAGCACCTGCTCGATCTGGCGCAATCGATGCGACGGCAGATCACTGGAGTCAACGATCTCCATGACTACTCCCGTCAGAGCACCTGCTCGATCTGGCGCAATCGATGCGACGGCAGATCACTGGAGTCAACGATCTCCATGACTACTCCCGTCAGCCTTCGCCGTCCGAACGGCACTAGAACTCTTGCCCCCCTGAGAGGCGGCTCACCGGTAGGGGGGACGAGAAAATCAAAGCATTGCCGGAGCGGAACCGGAAGCGCGACGCGTGCGATTCTAGCCTGCATTTCTCACCGGGATAGCGCTGCATGGACGGCAGAGAAGGTCTGATTTCATGTGGATAACTGTGTGTATAACTCCGGCAAGGTCCCTGGCATTGATAGCGGGAAAAACAATAGCGATAACAACAGATTTATTGAAGAGAAACAATAATATTCGTAAAATCATATACTTAGAAGTGAAGATCTGAGTCCGGGCCACAACATCTGGGCGATGTTCCGAGCAGCGTGTGCGAAACAAAAAAATGTGCATAAGTAATGCGTAATCTCCGCGGCAAGCTTGCTAACACATCTTTCGAATTCAAGGGTTTAGCGCATTAATCTCGACTGACCTGACAGAGAACACGCGTAACTAAGATATTTATGCCGGGTTTATTCTGCAACATTTCGGATCACATCCAGCAGGCCACCGGCAGGCGATTTTACCTGGAGAACCATCGACCGCTGGGCGGGGGATGTATCAGTCGGTCCGAAGTCATGGAGGGTGACGACGGGCTTCGGTTTTTCGTCAAACTCAACAGCAGCAGTCTGTCCGACATGTTCGACATGGAGGCTGAGGGCCTGCGGGCGTTGATGGCCGCGTGCACGCTGCGGATACCCGCTCCAATCTGTACCGGTGTCTGGCAGGATACCGCATACCTGGTTCTTGAGTTCATCGATCTTGCCGGCGCCGCCGGCACCGAAACGCACTCTGCCCTCGGCCGGGGTCTTGCGACGCTTCACCGTGCAACGAGCGATCGTTTTGGCTGGCACCTCGACAACACCGTCGGTTCGACGCCACAGATCAATTCCTGGTGTGATCACTGGATTGATTTCTACAGGGAGATGCGACTTGGTCCCCAGTTGCGACTGGCATACGATAATGGTATCGGTCGCCAAACATTGGCGGCTGGTGAAAATTTGCTGCAAAGGTTGGACAAATTTTTCACTGGTTATATACCGATACCATCGTTGCTGCACGGTGATTTATGGGCGGGTAATTTCGCCGTGGACCCCGCTGGGGAACCCGTCATCTTCGATCCTGCCCCTTACTTCGGTGATCGGGAGGCGGATCTGGCGATGACCGAGTTGTTCGGAGGATTCGGCAAAGTTTTCTACGAAGCCTACAATGCCGACTGGCCGCTGGACGATGGATACAAGAAAAGGAAGAAACTCTATAACCTTTACCATGTCCTCAACCATTTCAATTTGTTCGGGGGAGGATATTCGATTCGGGCGCGGAGCATGATCCATGATCTGCTTGCTGGCCTTAACCCGACTGTCTGATGGACTTGATGTCGAACATGTGACTGCCGTATGCGCCGCGCCTGCGATCCTCAAAAAACAGGTTCAAGGTGCGGTGGATGACAGGGAACGCGAGCTCATCCCACGGAACCTCATGTTCCTGCACCAGTCGCGCCTCGAGGCTCTCCGCACCGGCTCCAAACTCAGGCGTTTCCAGCCTTCCCCGGAACATGATGTATACCTGGTTCACGTGCGTAATGTTGAACAGGCCGTAGAACTCGAGGTCCACGACCCTGGCTTCGGCCTCTTCGACCGTCTCCCGTGACGCGGCCTGGGCGACGGTTTCCCCGTTCTCCATAAAACCGGCCGGCAGGGTCCATCTGCCGTAGCGAGGTGCTATGGCACGCCTGCACAACAGGACACTGTCCTGCCATACCGGAATGCAACCCGCCACGATTTTGGGATTTTGATAGTGAATCATGCGGCAGTCCGGACACACGTGCCGCGGCAGAGTATCCCCATCGGGAACGGCAAGATTCAGGGTGCCTGCACAATTCGGGCAGTATTTCATATGGCTATTTTGTCACAACTTCGCCCTGCATTGCGCCGGAACAGCCGGGCCTGTTTGCCCGGCTCTTGCACCGCGGTCCCTGCTGTCTTGAGTAAATGCATGTATAGCGTTATTCTCCGCGCCCTTGCAAGATTCATCGATTCCAGACCAGGGCCCGCGCAGTGAGCACGAAACAAAAGAAGAAATCAAAGAAGAACAAAAATAAAAACCGATTAACCGCACGGACGGCGGACAAGTATGAACTGTACCAGTGGTCGGTCCAGTCACCCGATGAGGACATCAAATTCCTATCCAAGGTCTACCGGGAACTGACAAATAAGAAAGCCACGCATTTCAGAGAGGATTTTTGCGGCACGGGCCTGCTCAGCGCGACCTGGATCGGGCGCGGCAAGCAGTATACGGCTGAAGGTTTCGATATTGATCCGGAGCCGGTGGAGTGGGGCAAGTCGAGGCACTTCGCACAGCTCGGTCCCGCAGTGGAGCGCATGACATTTCACCTCGAAGACGCCAGGCAGCCCAGCGACAAGGCCCCGGATATTCGATGTGCCCAGAACTTTTCCTATTGGATATTCAAGACCCGGCCCCAGATGCTGGACTACTTTACGCGGGCGTACGAGGACATTGCCGAAAACGGTATATTCGTCATCGATCTCTATGGCGGACCGGAACTGTTCGACGAAGTGAAAGAGGAATCCGAGATCGAACAGGGATTCACCTATGTCTGGGATCAGGATGAATACTGGCCGGTGTCAAGCGAAGCGACACAGCACATTCACTTCAAGTTTCCGGACGGTTCCAAGATGAAGCGGATATTCAGCTACGAATGGCGGCTATGGGGTCTTACTGAACTCAAAGACATACTGGATGACGCGGGTTTTTCCCGGGTGGATTGCTACTGGGAGGGGACGGACGAGGACGGCGAGTCGGGTAACGGGATTTTTACCCGGGAGAAGAAAGGGGAACGCTGTTTGTCATATATTGCCTACCTGGTTGCTCAAAAGTAAGCAATGCGCGGGCGCCACTGGGTGCGTTTACCGAGCCAAATTCTCAATCGAATAGTTTGTCGCCCCGCTCATCGATCAGTTGCCGGGCCTTTCGAACGGTGAGCGCCACGGCAGATTCCCTGTCCATACAGGCATCCGCCCTGATAAATACATGCTCCCTGGAATCGTCCCCGGATTCCTTGACGATCGACCCCTGAACCCGCCAACCGTTGGACTCCTTTACCGGAGCCGGTCTGATTTCAAAATTCTGATAGATGACGCTGGTTCCCGAATCGGTTCCGGATACCTGGTCACCTCCACCGAAAAATTTGTCGATGAATTTCCTGATCACGTTTGGTCTTCGGGGGCTGGGTGTTAGGGGTGTATGCGGATTGCCCCCCGGTCCGCCTGCAAAAAGTATGATACAGGATGCCGCTGGATTAATCTGTATAAACCTGGTTTTGGCTCATCGGTCATAGCCCACACCTCGCAAACCAACGCCTGGCGTGTTCCGTTCATACCTTCAAACTCATTAACAATGGACATGCCAAGTGTTGCCAGGTTGATTTACCCATCAGCATCCGGTCTCCATTCGTGAATATCTCCCGCCAATAAGCAGCCAGTTCTCTCGCAGAGGTGAGTGATTTATACCGTTGCCGAAAGCATATGAGGAGGAACATGCCTTCACCGGCGCGATTGTCGTGCCTGGCTTCTCCGGTTCGCTCGCCCTTGCTGCATTATAGCGGGGGCGGGCTCGGCTTATCCCCGTGATGGTATTACAATCAGTGCACTCCCGCTGCCGCTATTGAGTATCATTTTACGATGACTCCCAATCAAATCGACCTGCTTCACGGCCGTCGCTTTCTGCCGTTGTTTATCACCCAGTCCCTGGGTGCATACAATGACAATGTTTTCAAGAATGCGATCGTGTTCCTGGTTACCTTTTCAGTGGCGCAAGGGACGGGATTGGATGCGCCGCTGCTGGTCGCCGCTGCCGCCGGGATCTTTATCTTTCCGTTTTTCCTGTTTTCTGCCCATGCAGGGCAGCTGGCGGACAAATACGACAAGGCCTGGCTGATACGCATCCTCAAGCTTACAGAAATTATCATCATGGTATTCGCGGCAGCGGGATTTCTGGTTGGCAGTGTCTGGTTTCTGCTTACGGTGTTGTTCCTGATGGGGGCTCAGTCGACCTATTTCGGGCCGATAAAATACGGCATTCTCCCCGAACAATTGAAGACCGAGGAGTTGATCGCCGGCAACGCGTGGGTGCAGACCGGCACTTTCATCGCCATTTTGCTCGGAACCGTGGCGGGTGAATTGATACTCACGGATGCTGGAATCTACATTGTTTCAGGTGGGGTTATCGTGGTGGCGCTGGTTGGCTGGGTGGCGGCACGCTTTATTCCGTCTACCGGACCGGCAGCCCCGGACTTGCAGATCAATTACAACGTGATTACTTCGACCTGGGATTTGATCCGGTACGCTGCAGGTCAGCGGGATATTTTCCTGACCATTCTGGCCATATCCTGGTTCTGGCTGGTGGGAGCCGCGTTTCTCGCGGAGATCGCACCGTTTGCTAAACACGTTCTCGGCGGTAGTGGGCGCCTTGCGTCCCTATTCCTGGTTACTTTTTCCATTGGCATGGCGATTGGTTCGCTGCTGTGCAACAGCATGCTAAAAGGCCAGGTACACGCAACCTTCGTGCCGCTCGGTGCACTGGTAATGTCCGTGTTCATCGTCGACCTGTATTTTGCCAGCAGCGGGGGGCTCCCGGGTGGAGCCGCAACCGTGGGAGTGTTTCTGGAGCAGTTTGCCGGTTGGCGTATTCTACTGGACATCGGCCTGATCGCGGTGGCTGGTGGTATTTATATCGTCCCGCTGGACGCCATACTTCAGCACCATAGCGATGATGCGCACCGCTCCCGAAATATTGCCGCGAACAATATCCTAAACGCATTGTTCATGGTGGCCGCCGCGCTTGGCACCGCGTTACTGTTGGCGCTCGGTCTCAGTATTCCTCAGTTGTTTCTGGTGATCGGCTTGCTCAATCTGGGCGTCGCGATCTACATTACCCGGCTGCTCCCCGGTGCGCTGGTCAAGGCATTTGTCGCATGGTTGCTGCAGATGCTATACCGGGTCGAGGTTAATGGCCTGGATAACCTTGGCAGGGCCGGCGAACGCGTGCTGGTGGTGGCTAATCACCAGTCGTTCCTCGATGCCGTGCTGATCGCCGCGTTTGCACCGCGGATCATGACTTTCGCGATCAACACCTATGTCGCCAAGAACCGGTTTATCCAGTTCTTCCTGTCCATGGCACGCACGATACCGATTGATCCCACCAGCCCATTATCGACCCGCACCTTGATCAAAGCGGTTCAAAATGGTGAAACGGTGGTGATTTTTCCGGAAGGGCGCATCACGGTCACCGGTGCGCTGATGAAGATCTTTGAAGGCCCGGGAATGGTTGCCGACAAGGCACGGGCGCAGATCGTGCCGGTGCGTCTCGATGGTGCCCAGTACAGCCCGTTTTCCCGGCTGTCGGGCAAGGTCAGGATCCGCTGGTTCCCAAAGATCCGGGTGACTTTCCTGGAGCCCCGGTCACTAACCATTCCTCCGGAACTGCGCAGCCGCGCGCGTCGGGCACATGCGGGTCGAATGCTGTCTGTGCTGATGACCGATATGATGTTCGAGAGCAGCGACTACCGCCGCACGCTGTTTCACTCACTGCTCGACGCTCGGGAGATTACCGGTTCCCGGCACAAGGTCCTTGAGGACGTCCAGCGCAGCCCGATCGGATTTCGCCGGCTGATCACGAGCTCATTTGCTCTCGGCAGCGTCATGGCCGCCGAAACTGAAGCGGGTGAGCGGGTAGGGGTGCTGTTGCCGAATGTGAACGCCACCGTGGTGGCGTTTTTCGGTTTGCACGCGTATGGGCGCGTGCCGACCATGCTCAATTTCTCTAGCGGGGTTCGTAATGTGGTCAGCGGCTGCGGATCGGCAACCGTTAAAACGGTCTACACCTCACAGCAGTTTGTCGAGCAGGGCAAACTGCAGGAAATGATTGCGGCCATCGAGGGCGCGGGAGTCATCGTGCGCTACCTGGAAGACGTTAGCGCGGCGATCGGTGCCGGCACTAAATTACTGGGTCTGCTGGCCGCCCTCCTGCCGCGTACGGCCTATCGCATCAGCTGCAGACGGCGTGATCCGGAGACCGCCGCGGTGGTGTTGTTTACATCTGGCACCGAGGGCTCGCCCAAGGGAGTTGTGCTGAGCCATACCAATCTGCAGGCGAACCGCTATCAGGTGGCCTCGATGATCGACTTCGGGCCGCAGGATATTGTGTTCAATGTATTGCCTCTGTTCCATTCCTTCGGTCTTACCTGCGGTACGCTGCTGCCACTACTGTCCGGGATCAAGGTGTTTTTGTATCCGTCGCCGCTGCATTACCGCACTATTCCAGAACTGGTCTACGACACCAATGCAACGCTGATGTTCGGCACCGACACTTTCCTGGCCGGCTATGCACGTTTTGCCAATCCGTATGATTTTTACAGCATTCGCTATGTGTTTGCCGGCGCGGAAAAGCTCAAGGACGAGACCCGCAGGGTCTATGGCGAGCGTTACGGGGTGCGTGTGTTCGAGGGTTACGGTACGACCGAAACCTCACCTGTACTGGCGATGAACAGCCCAATGAACAACAAGAAAGGATCAGTCGGCCAGTTGTCCCCCGGAATCCGGTATCGCCTCGAGGACGTACCTGGAATCACCACTGGCGGTAAGCTGGTGGTCAGCGGTCCCAATGTGATGGTGGGGTATTTGCGCGCCGAGAACCCGGGCCAGGTGCAGCCGCCGGAAGACGGTTGGTACGATACCGGCGACATCGTCACTGTCGACGAACATAACTACGTAACTATCCAGGGCCGCGCAAAGCGATTTGCCAAAGTGGCCGGAGAGATGGTTTCGCTGGCAATGATCGAGGGAGAAGTTGAGCGGCTATGGCCTGATCACCAGCATGCGGTTGTCGCCGGGCCGGACCCGAAAAAGGGTGAGCAGCTGGTGCTGGTCACCAGCAATCCGGAAGCAACCCGAGAGGCCTTCGATGCTCACGCCAGGGAACACGGAATTGCCGCAATAGCTGTGCCTGCGAAGGTGATGGTAGTCAAAGAAGTTCCGCTACTCGGGACTGGTAAAACCGACTTTCGAGGGGTGCAAGCGCTTGTAGAGGCTTCTGAACAAGTCTGATTGGGCCAGGAATCGGCGGGCTGGGATGCACAAAATTGATGCCCCGACAAACGGTAGCAATCGGCATTGCGTTCGAATAATTGCATCCGATCGGCGCTGGTCGAAACCCTGTATGACGGGTTCAGACTGCATCGGTTCGGCGCGCCAAACTCGCTATGTGATTAAGATCGAAGGCCGTCCCCGGAAGGAAAAATAAATCTGTCCCCTTTTTGCTTTGGGATCGATCAGATCATATTCAACACCGCGCTGACGATGTCCTGTTTTCCGGGAAGACCGGCGGCGGCAGCCATACCCAGCGGGATGAAGCAGTCGTCGGCGGCCACTACCCTGATTGATGGCAGTGGATCGGCTTTGTCCACGATCATTGCCACCAGCCCCTCACTCCAGGACCCGGTTCTTCTGCACTCGTCCACGATCAATATATTCTTTGCGTCTACGATCTGCGCCATGAGATCCGATCGGTTGACCGGTGCCATCCACATGAGGTCCACCACACTGGTTTGAACACCGTGATTTTCACCGAGTTCTTTTTGTGCCTGCATTGAGTAATAGAGCCCATTTCCGTAGGTGAGTATGACGGCGTCATGGCCGGAACCGTGACGTCTGACCGTTCCAAGCGGTGCCTCCTCGTTCGGGGCGGGATAGGTACGCGTCCAACCCCGATCCCCGGTATCGTGCAGGTCTTTTGTCATGTACAGTGCAATGGGCTCGATAAAAACACACACTCGCCCGTTTTCGTATGCCTGCCGCATGCACGTTCGAAACATGCGAACGGCGTCTGCACCGTTCGACGGGATCGCGATGATCAGCCCCGGGATGTCGCGAAACACGGCCAGGGAGTTATCGTTGTGGAAGTGTCCGCCGAATCCCTTCTGATAACCCAGTCCCGCGATCCTTATTACCATGGGATTGGTGAACTGGCCCTGGGAGAAGAACGCAAGCGTGGCTGCCTCTCCCCTGATCTGGTCCTCCGCATTGTGTATATAGGCGAGGAACTGGATTTCCGGAATGGGCAGGAAACCGTTGTGAGCCAGGCCTATCGCCGTGCCCAGGATGGATTGTTCGTCCAGGGGCGAATTGAATACGCGCCGGGCACCGAACGTTTTGTACAGCCCGTCGGTAACGTTGTATACGCCACCTTTTTGTGCCACGTCTTCGCCAAATAAAACGGCACTATCATAGCGAAGCAGGACATCCCTCAATCCCCAGTTGATCAATTTTGCCATGTGCTGGGGTTTGGATAATTTGTCGAAGTCAGCGGCGAATGCCCGTCTACGCTGTTCGCCGATGGGTATGGCGGGTATCGTTCGCCTGTTCCGGCACGCAATCAGCGCTGACCTTACCTGAGCCGCTGTTTCCAGTTTCGGCCTCACGACCGCCCGCTCGGATTCCTCTTCGACGCGCCGTTCGATGCGCTGGTACTGATGGGCCGTCCACATCGCGGCATTGACTGCGCCCAGTGCGGTGGAGTGATTGATGGACGCATCACCGAAGCTGCACAGCACGACCGAATCTCGCGGCAGGCTGGACTGGAGTTTCATGTCGTTTGCCTTGGCGATGGACAGCGCCACGCCGACGGCTTTTGGAAGGTGAGACGCGATGGTGCTGGTCTGCGGCGGCACCATCAAAGGGAGGCTGCCCCATACTTTGTGCCGCCCCCCGGCTATCGGATCATCGCTGGAAGCGACCAGGGAAAGCAGCGTATCGCGGATGATATCGATTCCTTGCGACTTTCTCGCTCGTTCCGCCATGAAGGCCCCACTGCGGTAGTGCAGGAAGGCCATGTCCGACTTGCGAAAAATTCTGCCGAACACCGCATTGCCCTCATGGCCGGCGCTGCCTATGCTGTAGAAACCGTGGTTTCGAGCTTTCAGTTTTCGTGCCGCGAGATCGAGGTGCCGGCACACGAACTGCGACTCCAGCAATTCGATGACATCGGCCTTATCCAGTCCGCTGTTCGGCCAGTCCGTACCGGTGCGCGGATCGGGGAAGTTCTTTTCTCCGACGCGGCGAAGAAAATTCCGATGGACGATTTCGGCCCTGTTGTAAATCGACATCGATGCTGAATACGTCGATAGGTGGTTCAACCGTCCAGGAACAGTTTGCCGGGGTTCATCAGATTGAGCGGGTCCAGTGCCTGTTTGATACAGTGCATTACGGCAACCCCGTCTCCGTGTTCGGCAACGAGTTTTTGTCGTTTTGTTATTCCGATACCGTGCTCCCCGGTGCTGGTCCCTCCCATCGACAGGGCGCGGTCGACCAGCCGCTCGTTGAAAGCGTACGCCCTCGCCATCTCTTCTTCATCGCTGGTGTCCAGCATCATGGTGACATGAAAGTTGCCGTCACCGACGTGGCCAACGATGGGCGCGACAAGTTTCGACGCATCGATGTCCCGGCGCGTTTCTACGATGCACTCGGTTAGCCTGGAAATGGGGACGCAAACATCCGTTGCCCAGAGCCGGCCGTCGGGGCGCAGCAGCTTGCACGCGTAGGCGACGTCGTGCCGTGCCCGCCAAAGCGCCTGCCTGTCCTCTTCCCGCACCGCCCATTGAAAATTGGCCCCGCCGTGTTCACTGCATATCTCACCGACCGACTCCGCCTGCTCCCGCACCCCGTTCGGCGTCCCGTGGAACTCCAGAAACAGGGTCGGCTTCAACGCGTAGTCGAGTTTCGAGTATAGATTGACCGCGCCCATCAGAACCTCGTCCAGGAACTCGATGCGGGCGATAGGTATGCCCATCTGTATGGTCTCGATGACCGTATCCACCGCACCTTTCAGGTCGTCGAAAGCACACACCGCGGACGAAATCGCTTCTTCGCGGCCATACAGACGGAGGCTCAATTCGGTAATGATGCCCAGCGTCCCCTCGGAACCGACGAACAGCGCCGTGAGATCGTAGCCCGCTGCGGATTTTCGGGCACGGGTACCGGTGTGCAGCAGCCGCCCGTCAGC
>CAMYOI010000047.1:13581-20737 GCA_947259955.1 uncultured Gammaproteobacteria bacterium | reverse complement strand
GCGTCGGCACCGGGATCGACGGGAAAGAACAGGCCCTGGTCACGCAGGTATTCATTGAGCTGTCGGCGCGTTACCCCCGGTTGAAGACGAACGTCCAGATCCTCCGCGTTGAGTTCCAGGATGCGATCCATGTGCGAACAGTCGATGGACAGGCCGCCATGCATGGGAATGACCTGGCCTTCGAGCGAAGTACCTACGCCGAATGGGATCATTGGGATTCGGTGCTCATTGCATATGCGGGTGACCGCCTGAACTTCTTCCGTAGACTCCGGGAACACCACGGCATCCGGTGGTGCCGGCGTGATGTAACCTTCGTCCCTGCCGTGCTGGTCACGAATGGACGAGTTAATCGTCAGCCGCTCGCCCAGGAGCGCCGCCAGCTTACTCATCGCTGTGGAAAGGATATCTGGGAATGCGCTCATGTCCACCTCCCGAAGGAATCTTGTTCAGCCACGATTATACGCCGCGCCTTGGTGCAATTCGCGGGTCAGTAGCCGGTCAACTCGACATACCCGTGGCCGCTTAGCCGACGGCCGTTTCTGGTGCCTGAAGCCTGGACCGCGCCTTCCCAATACCTGAAGGACAGATTCATTTCCTGGTTCTCCAGCACCGGTTCGAGCAGCATACTGATTCCCAGGACGAAGATTTCTATTTTCCATCCCGCCGGGTAGTTCGCTCCCGAAACGGGGCTGATCCATGTCTCGGTAGGTGTTATTGCAATATCCCGTGGAGCCAGTGTTTTCAATGCTCCCTGGGCGCCCACGTAGGTTCCGTAAAGGTAATTTTTTGCGGGGTCATCACGATGCCTGAGCTGGAAGAGCATCAGGTCGCTGTTGTCGGAAAGCTGCAAGGAAAACCAGTCCCAGCCGACCTGATCCTCCTGCAGGGACGAGGTTGACCACTCGTGGTCCAGCCAACTCGTACCGTGGACCTGATGGTATTCATCACCGAGGCGCAGTTTTCCCCGAGTTTTCAAGCGGGTGAACGAATAGTAGTATGAGGCATTGCCCGCCGCCTCGCCCTTCTGGCTCAATCCGGAATTACCGTGCAGCACGACGGGCCGGGTACTTTCAAGGTCTAGTTCCATGCCGAATTCCCCGGCAGAGGCACTGAGTCCAATGGCAAAGCAGGAGGCACAGTTCAGCGGCGCGGATTGAATAAGGTGCCAGTCCTCCAGCCAGGCTCTGAACGGTTCGTGCTCGACCCCGGCCAGCCCCAGCGCGCCGCGGGCAAAACGCTCGTCGGCATAAAATCTTTGATTCTGAACGTCGGTAATCGCGATGTGGGCCAGGTATGTCTGCCGGGTCGCCCACCGGGAGGGGTGGTCCGGGAATCCCGCCGACACTGCGTTGCGAAACAGCGTGAACTGAAAACCAAAGCGCCGGTCTGCCGAATCGCTCAGGTTGCCGGTGATGTACCACCATTCGTTCCTGAATTCAGGGTGCTGACCGTGGTCGCGTGGGAACTGGAACGGTATGGCACGCTCGGCGCGCGCGAAGTCGGCAGACGGATCAGAACCCAAGAAGTTCTTGACTGAGAGCGGTTCCGCCCCGGTTGGTCGGTCCGGGGCAGAGCACGATGCAATCGCTGCGATCGCGCTCACGATCAGCGTGCATGAGGTGACCGCCCGGAATATCACACGAGAACGCGCTTCACGCGACGCTTCCAGGAGCGCTCGAACACCCTGTGGCCGTCCTCGAATGCGTCGATGCGGGCATTGACAAAAAAGTTCACCCGATCGCAATGCAATTTGGTTCTTGTTTCGGTCCGCACCGACCAGCCGTCTCTGGCCAGGGTCTGCGTCCAATGAATGTCGGCCCGCGACGAACAGGGGTCCATCGCATGGATGCGGTAACGTTCCCGTGAAACCTGACCGGTAATGAGGCCGTGAGCAAGATTCCTGTGCTCTCCAAAATCGTCATCGATCCGAATCACGCATTCGCCGCTGGCCAGATCGGTCTCATACTTCCTGGCGTTCGACGACGGTCGCAGGGTCTCCATCGCCAGCGGCGGCGCGGTGACGGGAGGGTCGGGCGGCGGCAGATCATCCTCGATGGGCAGGCGCACCGGCAGCGCAAGCGTGCTGGAGCCGGAGAGGATCGTGGCCGTCACGTGTTCCGGCGATGGCCAGATGAGCGGCCAGTATGCGGTGGATACGGCAATTCTCAACCGGTTGGCAGGCCGTACTCGATAGGCGACATCGTCGAGCTGGATCCTGACGCGGTATGTTTTTCCAGGCTGCAGGGGCTCAGGACGTTCGTGTCCGTTCCGGTGGCATAGGTTCAGGACACCGAAGGTGATGCGCGTGGATTCGCCGGTCGGCCAGACGTCGCACAGTCGCACGGTGATATTGGCCTGGGGCCGGTCCGCGGCGATATCCAGTTCGACGAACGGCGCGCCGAAAATCTCCAGCGGGTTTTCGAGTACGCCGCCGTCGAACAGCAGCGACCCCGCGTCGTCGATCCGTTGATCGGTCGGGCTTTCGGGGCCCTGCCACATGGCGCAGAATTCACCGCAGGCCACCCCGGTGTGTTGCGGCGAACATACGGTCATCGATTCGGCAACCGGAGCTGATTCGGTGATGCGGCCTGGATTCAGCGCATATACCCGGCTGACGACATTTTGCGACGGCCATGCCTGTTCCGCTATCCAGCGGCCGCTGCGGAACTCGTAAAACGATGCCGGCGGTGCGCTGTCCATCATGTACGCCTGGTAAAGCGGTTTGCGCATGACGCCGCTGTCCACTCCCTTGAGCCAGTGATCCCACCAGGTCAGTGAATCGTTGAGAAAGTCCATGGCGGGCTCGGGCTTGGCGAAATGGGGATACTTGTGTATCCAAGGTCCGATCAGCCCCTTTGCAGGGCAATCGAGACCGCTCAGCATTCTTGGTATGGCGTTGGAATAGGCGTCACCCCATCCACCAATGGCATAGACTGAGGCTTCGATGTCGGAAAATTTTTCACATACGGATCCGTGTTTCCAGAAATCGTCACGGTGCGGGTGATGCAGCCAGTTTTCTATGAGTAGCGGGGTGTTTTCCAGTCGCCGCATCCAAGTGTCCCGCCAGCAGCCACCGACCAGAGCCGGGTCCGGCGGCCGCGATGAAAAGGCGAACATGGTAGAGGCCCAGCCGAGGTTCTCCATCAGCATCGCGCCGCCTTTGTAGTGGATGTCATCAGCATAGCGGTCATCCGTCGAGCACAGGGTGATGATGGCCCTGAGCGCCTGAGGGCGCCGCGCCGCCACCTGCAGTGCGTTGAAACCGCCCCAGGATATCCCCATCATCCCGACGTTGCCGTTGCACCAGGGCTGGTCGGCGATCCATTCGAGGGTGCGTCAGTTCATCTCGAACCGCGGTGCCATCCCGCTTGCGGTAGGGCAGGTACTCGAGGATTGCCGGAACGGGATCACAATCTGCACGCTCCGGCATCCAGATGCGGGCAGCCAATCGGCAGCCGTCGCCCAGTGTGATCCAGGCATTTTCGATTTCTCTTAGCCGGTCTGGAAAATCGGAGTCAACTTTCGGGTTGGGCATTTTTCGATTGCGCATGGTCGGGACAGGTTCTACTCATATCGCAGAGACACTGAGGGAAACTTACCCGCCATCTTCGACGCGGGATATAGTCCGGCTACAACAGCAGCTACGATACTCAGAATAATCGCCGTGATCCAGGGCTCGAGGTGAATAGCCAGATCCATCGACCATCCGAAAGAACGGCGGTTGATAATATGAATGAGCACCCAGGCCATGACGAGCCCGAGGGGGCACGCGATGATTCCAGCGATCAGGCCCATCAGGCCACTCTCCGTGGTGACCAGGATCCAGAGCTGCCGCGGGCTCAGTCCCAGGGCGCGAAGCACGGCGAACTCCCTGGCCCGTTCGAGCTGAATCGCCGTTAGGGCACTCAGTATACCGACGACGGCAATGCTTATGGCTAGCAGGCGAAGTACATCCGTTATGGTAAAAGTGCGATCGAAAATTTCGAGAGACAGCTCTCTGATCGTACGGTTGCTGCGTATCCTGAGCGCACGGCCGGTCAATGTTTCACGGTTCAAACGGTCGACGAAGTCCTCCACGTCCACTTCGTCTTTCAGGTACAGCGCGAAAGATGACACGACGGGGTCTTTCCAGTGGCGGTCATAAGTCGAGCGATGCATGGCAACGACACCCTGATCCGATCCATAGTCATAGAACACCCCGGCGATACTAAATGTTTTCTCTCCACTGTCAGTCGGCAAACGGATTGCGTCGCCGGCCGCCAATTGTCGGCGGTAGGCGAACGGTTCGGAAATGATGACCGTATCATGACCAGAGAACGCCGGCCAGATATCGCCGTTTTCTTCGTTTACGAGCTGGTAGCTGTCAAACGCCGCCCGTTCGAGATCGACCGCGAACAATTGTATTGGTCCCGACTTTTCTTGCAGCGTCACCCACCGTCCGGTGCTCAGGCTGTCGACCTCCGGCCTGGCGGCAATGCCGGCTATGAGGGTCGGATCAATCCCGGAGGCCTTGTGAACCGCCTGCTGGGCAAGGTAAACGTCCGCACGCAGGAAATTGCCCAACCAGTGATCGACTGACGCGCGGAAACTCGAAATCATGACGCTGACGCCAACGATCGCGGATACCGCGATGGCAAGCGCCGTCACGGCTACCTGGGTTCTGCTCAGCGATGCGCCGACTCCCCGTGCCGCCATGCGGCCCAGCAAACCCATAAATCGGTTCAGCAAGGGTCCTATTACCGACAGCATATGCACCATGAGTACCGGCGTGATCAGCGCGAAACCCATGATGATAAGGAACAGCGAGCCGAACCCCGCAATGATACTGTGTTCCGAAAAGATCAGGAGCAGGGCGGCTGCAATCCCGAAGTTCAGGCCCGCAATCGACAGCAGCGCGTTATTCTTGCGAACTCCGGTTTCGATGTTCGAGCGTACCGAACTGAAGGCCGGAGTCGTTCGCATAGCCTCCCAAGCGGGTAAACACGCCGCTGCGACCGTGGCAAACACCGCCAGGGCCGCCGCTTTGCCCAGGCTGGTGTATGTGACCGAGACGGTCTGGACTTCCACAGCGAAATACAGATCATTGATCGTGCCCCCGACCATTTGCAGCAATGACTTGGAGAGCCAGAATCCGGCCGCCGCGCCAACGCAGAAACCAATCATGGCCAGAACCAGGGCTTCCAGGATGACGCTTCCAAACAGTTGCCGGGCGGTCATGCCAAGAGCACGAAGCACAGCAAATTGCTCACGTCGTTTGAGCACGGCGAGCGTCATGGTGTTGTAAATGAGAAAGGCGCCGATTATAAGGGCCAGTAAGCTCAAAGCCGTGAGGTTGAGGTGAAATGCTCGGGTCATCTGCTCCATGGTCCGGCTCCGCGACTCGCTGGGTACGAGGGTTACGGACTCGGGGATCGCGGTCGCTACGCGGTATGGATCGGCGGATATCAGTTCGATTCTGGACAGTCTGCCGAGCATGCCCAGCACGACCTGGGCCGTGGAGATGTCGGAGATCAGGACGTTGCGAAGCCCGTGACGCTGCAAATCATCCGCCGGTTCCAGAGTGCCGACGATGTTGAGTGAATGATTTACGCCGCCGATCTGAACGTCGAGTTTGGAAGGAATATCCAACCCAAGCATTCGGGCCGTGGATGACAATAGCAGCACGGCATCGGCCTTGCTCAGCAACGGCAGGGAAACGGCGTCGTTCCCCACCGGGGTCCACCGATTTCCCGATTCCGCAAAGGGATCGATGCCAATTAGCATGAAACGACTGTCAGCGACCGTCACATAGCCGCTGACGACCGGTCTCAGGCCGCGGATCCCGTGATCGACGCGGAGTTTGGTGTAAATCGTTTCATCGATACCCCGGCCCCCCCCCAGGATAGAATGGGTGGATCCACCGCTCACGGCGGCGCTGGATGTCTTGAATGCCTTCCGTGCGCTCTCGTTGGTGATGTCTATTGCCAATACAACGGCAATACCGAGAGCGATGCCCACGATACACAGCGCGGCTTGCAGGGGGTGTTTCAATAGGTGGCGAATCGGCAGTCTGGCTTGAAGACTCATCGTTGCAGTTCACCGATCCGCAGCACACGGTCAGCCCTTGCGGCAACGTCTGCACTGTGGGTCGCCACCAGCAGGGTCGTTCCCTGAAGATCGTTCAGTTGTTTCAGCAAATCCAGAATGTTGGATTCCGTTTCTTCGTCCAGATTCCCGGTGGGTTCGTCTGCGAGTACCAAGGTGGGACTGTGGGCAATCGCCCGCGCAATGGCGACTCGCTGCTGTTCGCCGCCGCTAAGGCGGTCGGGGTAGCTGTTCCGTCTGTCCGCCAGACTGATCTTGTCCAATAAGTACTTAACTCGCGTGTCTATCTCTTTCTCACGGTTGTTCAGCTCGAGACCCAGGCCGATGTTTTCCGATACGGTCAACGTCGGGATCAGGCTGAAAAACTGGAAGACAAAACCGATCGATTCCCGCCTGTACAACGTTCTCTCCCGTTCGCCCATGGTGTTTATCCTCCGGCCTTCGATCTCGACAAAACCCGAGTCGGGCAGATCGAGGCCGGCGATGATGCTCAGCAGCGTAGATTTACCGGACCCGCTCGCACCCTGAACGGCAACGAACTCTCCGGCATCGACCTGCAACGACACGGCTTCGAGCACCACCCGCGCGGAGCGTCCCTCCGCGTAGGTTTTCGAAACGTCTTTCAACACTATCATTGCCATGTCCTAAACGGATCCGGGTGGTTTATAGTACTGCGATACAAGAATTCCACAGAGCTAATCCTGACCTGACGGCTGGGCCTCGCATTGACGGCGCTAATAATACTGTTCATTCTCATCTCAGTCTTTCTGCTCTGGTATGGCGCGGTCCCACGGCGTGCCGGCCTGCCATCCGGAAGGCAACAGGGCGCCCTTGACCAGAAACGGTCTGCAACGGCAGAGCGGTTCAAACTGGCAACATACAACATCCACGGCGGGAAGGGGACGGACGGTATCAGGGACCTTGCCAGGACGACCGAGGTGATTAGAGGTGCCCAGATCGTGGCGCTGCAGGAAGTTCGAGCAGGTTGGCTTTTCGATCAGACTCGTGAAATGAGCCACGCGCTGGGGCTGAACGGACTTTTCGTGCCGACGCTGCGACGGTGGTTTCGGGA
>CAMYOI010000047.1:0-13443 GCA_947259955.1 uncultured Gammaproteobacteria bacterium | reverse complement strand
CTGCCGTCGGTCCTTGTCGGTGATCTGAACAGCAGAAAATACGATCCCGTCCTGCTGGCGGGCCTTCCCGACGACGTCGCGGACGCCATCGCCGCGGTCCTCGGAACGGACGATGAACAACGGGTAGACTGGATACTGACAAGGGGCCTCGACGTCAGGGGCGGTGGGCGCACGGGGGTGGGGACCTCGGACCATCCGTACTATTGGGTCGAGCTGCGGACTTGATTCAAACCGATAGATGCAGGGAACCGGCTACGGCTACGCCGTTGGCTAGATGCCGGAGCCGCACCAATAGAATTTCCACGCCTTGTTCGAATACCCTTTCTAACGTGGCAGCGTATTTTGGGTCTATATCCCATGCCGGTTCGAAAAAATCTCCTTCAGGTCTGTTGAGCGCGAATACGATTACACCCCTATGGCCGAGTTCCACAGCTTCCGACAGCAGTTCGAGGTGTTTTCGCCCCCGTTCGGTGATTGCATCGGGAAAGGAGATCGACTCGCCGAGGATCAGGGTTGTGTTCTTTACTTCGACATATGCATCACGGCGCGGCCCTCCGCTGAGCAACATATCGAAGCGGGACGCCGGGAAGCTCGGCACCTGAAAAGCGGGTTCTCTTTGGATCCGATCGTAGCCGTTGAGCTGCGGGATAGAGCCCGAGGTAATGGCCGATGCAATGAAGTGATTTACCCGTCCGGTGTTGACTCCGATCCAACCCTGTCCCATATCGATCCTTTCGAGGGTCCAGGCCAGTTTTCGCTTGGGGTTGTCGCTGTGGCTGAGTTGTACCGGTGCGCCGGATTGCCAGCATGTCTGCATCGATCCCGTATTTGGGCAGTGTGCCGTGACGATGCGTCCATCCAGCAAACGAACGTCCGCCAGAAAACGCTGATAGCGCTTCAGCATTACGCCGTCGGTCAGCGGGGGCAGCTTGTACATGAACCGTCGAATTTAAGCGATAGGAAGTGAAATGCGGGCTAGGCGCGCCGACTCCGATTGCCATGGACGGTGCGGATGGCTTCGATATACGGATCGCAGGAGCGCTGCTCCCTAACCAAACGGTAAGCTTCGTCCAGATCCATGCCTTCATGCCAGGTGAGATAGCCGATCACCGTTGCAGGTGCCCGTCCTACTCCCGCGGTGCAATGAACGTAGACGCGGTGGCCGATATCCACCAGTTGATCGAGTAGAATGGCCGCGCTTTCGATCTTCTGCTCCAGGTCCTCCGGGGAGAAGTCGTTAATTGGCCATCTTTGGCAAACCATCTCCCTGGCCTGGTAGCCTTTCTCGAGCGTCGGCCAGTTGACCCCCAGAGTGGAAAAATCCTCATCGGTCTGCAGATTGAGGACGGCCGTGATTTTGGGACCTGATTGCAGGCGGTCCAGATCCACTGTGTTCTGTGGATAACTGCCGATGAAGATGTCAGATTTGATCCGGTTCAGATTGATCACTGGAGGCTGGGCAATACCTGTCGGATGGTCTGGAATCAAAGCATACCAGATCGCGGAAACAGGTTAACAGACGCGCTTGGGTCGAATCACTGTTCTGTTGCGTCGCCCTGGAACACGGCTTCGAGCTGAGGCTGCAGATAGGGCCACACATTATCTAGCAGTATTTCCTGTGCACGGGCCGTAGGATGTACACCATCGGGCTGCATCAGCTCAGGCCGGGTGGCCACGCCCGCCATGAAGAACGGCACCAGCACGCTGCCGAATTTACTTGCCAGATCCGGGTAGATCGCTTCGAACTGGTCGACGTAGGTCGAACCGTAATTCGGTGGCAGTCGCATACCCGTTATAATGATCTTCGCGCCCGTTTGCCTGGACCTTTCGATTATCTTTTCCAGGTTGCCCCTGATCATCGGGATCGATTGCGCGCGAAGCCCGTCATTGCCGCCAAGCTCGACGATGACGATGTCGGGCTGATGCGCCTTGAGGGCGCGTTCGATGCGGGTCAGCCCGTTGGCAGTGGTGTCACCGGATACACTGGCGTTTACGACCTGGTGAGGGTAGCCGGATTGTGTGAGTTTCTGCTGCAACAAATTCACCCAACCCTGGTCTACTGCAAGACCATAGGCGGCGCTCAGGCTGTCACCGAGCACCAGGACTACCGGTGGTTTTGCACCGATGGCGCTGCCAAAGACAATAATTGATAGCAGTAAAAGGAATCTGATCATCATGAGCGGGATAGAGCGCGCAAACGTACAGATAGAGGCACGCGATCTGATCAAAAGGGTCAGCAGCCCGGAGGGCACGCTGACCATTCTGAACGGCGTATCGTTGTCTATTCTAGCAGGGGAAGCCGTCTCGGTGGTGGGTGTGTCCGGCTCCGGAAAGTCTACCCTGTTGGGCCTGCTGGCGGGACTCGATTTGCCCACGTCCGGCACGGTGCGCTTGAACGGCGCCGAGCTCACGGCCCTGGACGAGGACGGCCGGGCCGAGGTTCGGGCGAACGGCGTGGGCTTCGTATTTCAATCGTTTCAGCTGCTGCAGAGCCTAACCGCGCTCGAAAACGTCATGCTGCCGCTCGAACTGGCGGGCAGAAAGACGCCGGCCCGTGCCGCCCGGGCGGAGCTGCAGCGTGTGGGTCTGGGCGAACGCATCCATCACTACCCGTCGCAACTGTCCGGCGGTGAACAGCAGCGGGTTGCTATAGCGCGGGCCTACGTAGCCCGACCTGCAATACTTTTCGCAGACGAGCCTACCGGAAATCTGGACGCCGGGACCAGCCACAGCATCGTCGAGCTGCTGTTTTCGCTGAATCACGAGTATGGCACCACGCTGGTCCTCGTTACCCACAATGCCGAACTGGGCGAGCGATGTAAGCGCTGCCTCGAACTGGAGGGCGGATCGATCCGGGAGCCGGTATGAACGTCTGGACCATCGCACTGAGGTCGCTGCTGCGGGAATGGCGAGCGGGAGATCTTCGGATCGTGGCATTCGCACTGATCGTCGCCACCGCCGGACTCGTATCGGTAGCGTCGTTCGGAGACCGCCTCAATCAGACGCTGGTCAGCCAGGGAAGCGAGCTGCTGGGCGCGGATCTGGTAGTCCACGTGCAGTCTGCACCAAATCGGGAGTGGATCGAGCGCGCCGATGAGAATGGATTGACCCATGCGCAGACCGTTAGTTTCAGAAGCGTTGTGGTTGCCGGGGACCAGACGCAGCTCGCCGAAATCAAGGCGGTCGAGGCGGGATATCCCCTGCGCGGTACTTTGCGTATTGCGGATGCTCTCGGCTCCGACGATTACGCGGCCGTCGGAGTGCCAGAACGAGGCAGCGTCTGGGCGGACGCACAGTTGCTGAATCAGCTTCGACTCGAGATCGGTGATGAAGCCGGCCTGGGCCAGGAGCAGTTCCCCGTCACCAAGCTGGTGACACTCGAGCCCGATCGAGGAGGTATGGCATTCACGCTGGCTCCGAGATTGATGCTTAATTTGGAGGATCTTCCCGCTACCGGGCTGGTCCAGCCGGGCAGCCTGGTCCACTATCATTGGCTGGTGGCCGGTTCCGCAGACCGCATTCAGGGCTTCAAACAATGGCTCATGGAGCAGGGTGTGGTGGAATCCGACCTTCGAGGTGTCGACGACGCCCAGCCGCGATTCCGAATGGCGCTTGACCGGGGTCAGAGGTTTCTGCTTTTGGCAACGCTGGTCAGCGTGCTGCTGGCGGGGATCGCGATCGCCACGTCGATCCGACACTACGTCAGGCGTCAGTGGGACAGCGTCGCCATCATGAGGTGTTTCGGGGCGAAACAGCGCGACATCGTTTCGATATACGTCACCCAACTGTTAGTACTCGCCATTGCGGCCAGCCTGGTTGGTGCTGGAATCGGGTTAGCGGGCCAGGAAATACTTGTAAAAATTCTGACAGGCCTGGTTTCCGGTGAACTGCCCTTGCCGACATACCGGCCGGTTCTGCAGGGGTTACTGGTGGGGGTGATTACCGTGCTCGGTTTCGGCCTGCCTTCTCTGGTGCGATTGAAGGATGTGCCGCCGATGCGGGTGATTCGCAGAGACCTCGGCGTGCTGCCCGCGAGTTCGTACATCGTATATGGCGTCGCTTTTCTGGTATTCGCGATTCTCGTGGCGTGGGTCGCCGGAGAGCTGCCTCTGACGCTTTGGGTGTTGGGCGGCACGGTACTGACTCTGCTGATTCTTGCTGTCGTCAGTCATCTGCTGATCAAGATATTGGGACGGATACGGAGCAACGCCAACGTGACCTGGCGATTTGGAATCTCCTCGCTTGCCAGAAGGGCCCGCAGCAGCACGAGTCAGATCGTGGTCATGGGCGTTGGCATCATGGCCATGTTGCTGCTGACCATAGTCAGGAACGATCTGTGGGAGCAATGGCAGGTCAGCCTGCCGGCGGAAACACCCAATCACTTCCTGATTAATATCCAGCCCGACCAGCTGCGGGACGTCGATACCTTCTTCAAAAGTAGTGGTTTGCCGGCGCCGCGGCTTACGCCCATCGTCAGGGCAAGGCTCGTCGGCATCAACGGCCGCACTGTGGCTGCCGACGACTTCGAAGACGGATTCGCAAAGAGACAGGTTCAACGCGCCGCGAATCTGTCGTGGGCGGAGAGTCCGCAGTCGGACAACGAGGTGATCAGGGGCCGGTGGTGGGCGGCCGAAGAACGTGATCTGCCTTTACTGTCCGTTGAGCGGGACTATGCCGAGGCGCTGGGCCTCGATCTGGGGGATGAGTTGACCTATCGTATTGCGGACGAGGAACTGACCCTCAGGATATCGAATCTGCGAAGAGTCGGCTGGGATTCATTCAGGCCCAACTTTTTCCTCATCGTACCGCCGGGTTTATTGAAGGGATTTCCGGCGAGCTACATCACCAGCCTGTATCTGCCGCGAGACCATAACGATAAAATTAAAGCGGTGATCAAGCGCTTTCCCAATATCACGGATATCGACGTCGACGCGCTGATCGCCCAGGTCAGGCGGGTACTGAACAAGGTCAACAGCGCCCTTCAGTTCATATTCATATTCACCGTCGCGGCCGGCATCGTGGTGCTCTGGGCGGCGCTCAATTCGAGTCGGGCGGAGCGGCGCAAGGAGATTGCGGTTCTGCGCGTGCTCGGTGCGAAGTCGCGGGACATTCGTTCGGGATTCGTCGCGGAATTCGTTCTCCTGGGATTTCTGTCCGGCCTGGTCGGTGCATCGGCGGCAGCCGGGTTCGGATACGGCCTGAGCCGGTTCGTATTCGATCTGCCGTACCAGGCAAACGTGCTGCTGTGGGTTGCGGGGGCAACGCTTGCGGTTACCATGGTGGTTGGCGCAAGTTTTATGGCCATCCGGGGAGATTTGAAGAGCGCGCCCTGGCAGACGCTGCGGGAAACGGAGTAGAACCCGCCGCTCAGGCGACCTTAAGGGAAAACCGGATCATGTTTCTATGATATCGGCTTCGAGATGATTTTTGGCCAGTTTCGCGGCGACGAGCAGGCTGGCCAAACCCGTTGTGGTGGCTAAAACTGCCGCCCATAGCACCAGATCGTACCCGCCGACCTCCCAGATCAGGGCGGCGATGGTTGGCGACGCGGCTGACGCGGCTAGAAACGGTACGGCGAGCAGTCCGGCAACCAAGCCAAAATTTACGCGGCCGAGCAGGTCCGCGATCAGTACCGGCCTAACAATGCTTGTAACACCATAGCCGGCGCCATGGAACAGCACGAAAGTTACCAGTAGCATGGGTATCACGCCCGAACCAAGCAGGGACAGCGCGGCCATGCCCATGGCCACGAAGCACGTTGCACCGATTTTCAACATGGAAATGTGTTTTTCTGCGGCCATCATTGCCAATCGTCCGGCCACCTGCATCGGCCCGATCATGGCAGCGGCCAGTATGGCGGCATCCTGCCCCACGCTGCGCTCGTCTAGAAGCGGCAGCAGATGGGTAAGCAACAGACCGTGATCCAGGGCGATCATGGCGAAGGCTATCGCCAAAAGCCAGAAGGTCGCCCTTTTCATGATCCTGAATACCTGGGCGGGCCTTCGCGCACTGCTGCCGTGAGGGTTGTGGCTGCCGCTGGCCTGGGCGTTCCTGCAGGCGTACCAGAATAAAGGCACGGCTGCAGCGGCTACAAAGCCTGCAAGCACCAGCACCGTTCCGCGCCAATCTGTAACCGTGAGCAGGGCGTGCGTACCCGGGAAAGACAGCGTGCCGGCGAATCCCGCAATGAGCGTAACGAGCGTGATGGCCTGCCGCGCCCGGTCTGCCATGGTCCTAGTGAGAAACGCAAAGCAGGGTTCGTACAGCGCACCGGACATCGCGATACCGATGCCAAACCATGCGAGATAGAACTGCCATAATGACGTAACGCAGGCAAGCAGTGCGAGGCACACTGAGCCCAGTACGGCGCTGCCGGTCAGTACGAGGTATCCCAGGCTGCGATCGATCAATCTGCCGATCGCGGGCGCCATAAGTGCCGATAGGGCGAGCGCCAGTGTGAATGCGCCTGACAGCTCGGTCTTGCTCCAGCCAAGATCGCGTTCCCATTCGAGGAGCAGCGCGGGAAAGGAGTAGAACATCGCCGCCCAGACGATCGTCTCGGCGAGAGCGAGTGGCCAAACGACCGCCCGAAACGGCCCCGGAGCGGCGGGTGTCATATCCTCCGGGCCGGTGGTAAATCTACCGTCCGGTTTGGCGATCGGGGTAAGGGTGGCGCAACAGCCCGCATATCGCAGGCTAGGGAGAAAGTATGAAACTGGCTTTCTTGCCCTTCATATTGTTTCCCGACGGATCGAAAATCGAGTAGTCGCTGAGCGTGAGTTTGAGATCTGCAACAATGAAGACTACTTCCCTTGCGGTGCCGTTGATATTCTGTTTGGGCTCCTGTTCGCGAAAGGTTATGGGATTTCCCTGCGCGGAAATTCGCGACGGCAATCCACCACGGCTGGTAATGGAAATCGAATCCGCCTCGATGACAAGATTGGCGACCACAACTTTGGCGTTACCTCGATACGTTGTGGTGTTGCCGGAGTCTTCGATGATGACGTTGTCGGCATTGATCGAATAGAGGTCGCCTGATTCGCTCCCGGCGACTTCGTTCTGGGCATATGCATTGAGACTCAAGCACAGCATCGCCGTTAAAACGAAGAATTTCATAATTTCGTGCTCCCGGACGACACCTGTCGATTCAGTTCGATTCGTAAACTTCGGTTTCGGGAAAGAATGCGTACCACGCAAACCAGAACGCGACGGTGGACGGGATTTCGACACCTGATTCGTCCAGTACGCGGCCGGACCGGTTGACGGCGTCGAATTCAATTTGGAGTTCGGAGCCCGCCACGCTGTCGATGATCATGGCGTTGGTTTTTGACAATTCGGCGAACGGGTAAGCCTTTATAGAGCCATCGATATTGATCCCGATTACCAGCTCCTTCGGGTGGTATCTGGCGCTGTTATTTTTTACCGGAAAGAATATATCCGCACTCTCGGCATAGCCGCCATACGGTGACCTCGAATAATCCCTGGAATATCCGGTTTCGGTCGACAGCGCCAGAGTCCCTGGATGCCTGGTGCGCCAGTCGCGCCAGGTGGTGTGCGACATGGGCAGTTGCCGAAGCCCTTTACCTATCATGGGTCCGCTGACGGACTTGCCCATGACCTGGCTCCAGAGAGACTCGCTTTCCCGGTCGTATAACAGAACGTCGCTGTTGTACAGTAATCCCGATACGCCGAAACTTCTGGTTTGTCCGTCTACGCTTGCATCGAAAGCCATGCCGGTCCCGCACAGCGGACAATAGCTGACTACGACGGCCTTGCCGTCGAAATCGTCGTTGACGATTTCATGCCAGTCGAGGATCCGTATCGGGTAGGCCTTGGCCACGTCTCCGATTGAGATGCCAAGGACGCGGTCCTCAACATTCAGAAACCCGGCCTGATCCGCGGGCACGAAGACCGGATCGTCCAGGGCGGGTATGCCGTCACGTGGCGGACCGCCGTGCCGGATCTCATCAGACGGAATCAGCGTGTTCGACAAATCAAATCCGTTGTCGAATGCCGAAAACACCCGATCGCCGGAAATCAGAAAAACGGCGATGCCTAAGGCGGCGGCATAGATCAACGGACGGGCCAGCGAACCTTTGAACATGCGAGGATTCAACACCATAGCTATCTCCAGAATAACGTGGAACGAGCGCTCATAGTCCCATATGACAGCGGTTTGGTGTTTTTTATTCCTTGAATTAGTCCAACCCGGCCGCAGTACATCATACATGAATCCCGATAAGCGGCCATATTTGACCAGATTATGACAGCATTCTGATGTCCGAAGAAACGACCTATACAACCGAAGTCGGGGAAGATTCCACCGGAACCGGTTTGGCCCGCCCTGCCGCGTCCACAAAGTGCACATACAGACGGCAAGATCCATCTTGTTCTGTCCGGCGAGAAGCGGTTTCGTATCATCGATTGGGTATCGAAGACGGCCCCCTATTATGCACAGGTAAAGTACTTTCCTGAGGTGGGGGAGACGGATACGCTCGAAATCAAAGCCTACGTCACAGCCGTAATCAATACCATAAAGGAACTGTTGCCGCTCAATCCCCTGTATGGCGAAGAGTTGAAAATCTTCGTTCAGAATTTCCGTCCCAACGATCCTTTCAGGCTGGCGGATTTCGGTGCCAGCCTGACCACGGCGGAGGCCGGCGAACTCCAGCAGGTACTGGAAACGGTAAACATCAATTCACGGCTGGAAAAGGCCCTGGTGCTGTTGCAGAAAGAGCTGGAAGTTGCGAAAGCCCAGATGGAAATTCGCAAGCATGTCGACGGTGAAATGCAGTCGCGACAGCGCGAGGTATTCCTGCGTGAACAGCTTAAGTTCATTCAAAAAGAGCTGGGTATAAACAAGGATGATCGTACGGCCGAGCTGGAAAAATTCAGGCAGCGTATAGAGAAAACCAACGTCCCCGCGAATGCCAGGACCCGGATCGATGAAGAGCTGCAGAAATTGTCGGTGCTCGAACTTGGTTCGGCGGAATATACCGTAACCAGAAACTACCTCGACTGGCTGACGGGACTGCCCTGGGCGAAGTTCAGCGACGACGATCTCGATCTCGATCGCGCAGAAAGGGTGCTGGACGAGGATCATGCGGGGCTGGCTGACGTAAAGCAACGAATTATGGAGTTCCTCGGTATAGGCCTGCTCAAGGGCGAGGTGGCGGGCTCCATTTTGCTGTTCACCGGTCCGCCAGGCGTGGGAAAGACGTCACTGGGGCGCTCCATTGCCAAGGCGCTTGGGCGAGAATTTTACCGGCTGTCGCTGGGCGGAATGCGAGACGAAGCCGAGATCAAGGGGCACCGAAGGACCTATATCGGCACCATGCCAGGCAAGTTCATTCAGGCGATCAAGGAATGCGGCAGCGCGAACCCGGTCATCATGCTGGACGAGATCGACAAGATAGGCGCATCATTTCGCGGAGATCCGGCTTCCGCATTGCTGGAAGTGCTTGATCCGGAGCAAAACAACAATTTCCTCGGTCACTATCTGGACGTGAGGTTCGACCTGTCGAAGGTTTTGTTTATCGGAACGGCAAATCAATTGGATACCATTCCGGGTCCGCTACTGGATCGAATGGAGGTGATCGAATTGTCCGGCTATCTCGCCAGCGAGAAGCTTGAAATCGCCAGTCGTTATATATTGCCCCGGCTTTTGGATAAAGCGGGATTGGCGCCCGGCCAGCTCCGGATCGAAGCTGAAGCGATCGTGCAGGTAATCGAAAATTATGCAAGGGAGGCCGGAGTCAGGAAACTGGAGAAAATGCTGTCGAAGATCGTGCGCAAGGCGGTATTGAAGGTAGTCAGAGACGGTGCAGGCAGCATCGAGGTGACCCAGGCGGATGTAGAAAACTACCTGGGACCGAGACCCTATCCAGCAGAAAAACGGATGCAGGGCGTGGGGATCGTTACAGGCTTGGCCTGGACTCCGCTGGGAGGCGCAACCCTGAATATCGAAGCAACCAGAATCCACGGCTTTAGCCGGGGCTTCAAGCTGACCGGCCAATTAGGCGACGTTATGCGGGAATCCGCCGAAATAGCCTACAGTTACGTCGTTTCCAACGCGGGAAAGTTCGGCATCAATCCGGAGTACTTCGAGAATGCCACGATACACCTGCACGTCCCCGCGGGGGCGACGCCAAAAGACGGTCCAAGCGCCGGCATCACCATGGCTTCAGCTTTAATATCACTGGCGAAATCGGCGGCCGTGAGGCCACTGGCGATGACCGGCGAGCTGACGCTGACGGGCCAGGTTCTGCGCATCGGCGGCATCAAGGAAAAGATCCTGGCGGCACGCAGAATCGGTATTGAAGAGTTGATAATGCCGGAGGAAAATCGCGTTGACTACGAGGGGCTGTCCGATGACGTCGTCGAGGGTATTACCTGCCATTTCGTGTCCCACTTCGATTCGGTTTATCCGCACCTGTTCTCGGACCAGAGTCCCGCCGCTCTAGTGTCGGGATGGTAGGTGATTCATTGCTTCTTTCTGCGTATCCCGATTACGTTGGGTATCGGCCAGGCCAGGCTGCCGGCGCTGCCGAACAGCGCATTCATGCTGCCCGTAAACTCATAGGTCCGACCGCCGCTGTCGATATATAACTGGGCCTGTGGTCCGCCCTCGACGTACATAGCCTGGGAGATATCGATTGGCAGGTCCAACAGGACCTCGATGAGATCGTGCGTACTCAATGCGTTACCGGTCTGGATAAACAGGACTCGTCCCGTCGTATCCATCCCTACCGCGGAGGTGCTCGATTTTTTAGCCTGGGCGCGCCAGACATTCCGACGGTCGCAGGAAATCATCCGGATGCTCTGTATCAAGGTCTTGTACTTTTTTCTCCATTCCAAGAATTCGTCGCACTGGCGGTCGATGATTTTGATCTCTGGCACGTCAGGATCCGACGGATCGAAAGCCAGAATGGTTTTGTCCTTGGACTCGTAGCTGTTGTTGGTGTGGTCCGCGGTACGCATCAGGGAAACACTGGTGACGTGGTCCTGCTGAAACATGCTGGCGTTGATTACCGATACCAGCCCCCTGGAATGTGCCCACTGTCGTGGTGTCAAGGGTACATTTTCATGCGCCGATGCATTGAACAGCGCCAACTCGAATCGACTGGTGTCAATTCTGAGGATGTTGATCGTGGGATCCGGATCCGAACTTTCGGATTGCATCGAGAATATGCCCAGATCCAGCCCCGGCTCCAGAGATTCCCAGCGGGCTGCCTCCGGCATGGATTCCGTCCGCGCGTGCGTAAAACCGGCGATAAACAGGAGCAGGCCGAGGCAACCGGCGGTGAAGTTTTCCCGAGTGCTGCTCTGTAGTTTCCAGAAAATCATCTAGCCAGCGCCGGGATAGGCGTTTCCAAGAAATACTGTTTTCTGAACAAATCCATACACTTCAATGCTTGCTATGCTTAAAAAGCACCCATAGCCGCCTGGTGAGAAACGCGGGTCAGCGCAAACGCGAAAGCGGGTTCGCTACTGGGAGGGTGTTTCCGTCAGCGTGTCTTGTCACGAAACCGTAAGCCGAGACAACATCACCGTGGCAAAGCTCAGTACTAAGAAGAATCCACACATATCGGTCACCGTGGTTAGTATGGGACCCGAGGCTACCGCCGGATCGACCTTCATCCGCTTAAGCAGCAAGGGCACGGTGCCTCCTAGCGAAACCGCCACTACGGTATTCGTCGCCAGTGCCGCGCCCACCACCAGACCCAGGTAAGGATTGCCTTTCCACAACCACGCCGCCACTGCAAGCAGGCACCCCAGCACCAGACCGTTGATCAAGCCCACGGAAACTTCCTGCAGCCACACCCGGGCGGTTTCGTAAGGCTTTACGATACCGAGGGACAGTTCCCGCATACTGACCGCCACGGCCTGGTTGCCTGAGCAACCGCTCATGTCAGAGACGATGGGCAGAAATACCGCCAGCGCGATCACGGCGCTCAGCGTATCTTCGTACACGGCGATGACGCTGGCAGCGACGATGTTGAGCAGGATATTCAGACTCAGCCAGGACAAACGCCGACGGGCTCTAGTAAGCACGGGCATTGCGCGTACCTCATCGCCACCCATGATGCCCTGGGACTTGAGGTAGTCCGAGTCCGCGTGTTCGCGCAGAGCCTGCTCGAGGTCGTCTCGGTGCAGTGCACCGACGAGCTTCTGGTGGGCATCCACCACGGCCATCACCGGAAGCGGATGGACGTCGAAAATTTTCTCGAGTTCGTCAACGTTGGCGTCTACGGCAACGAAATGAGGGAATTGCAGAATCTCGCTCAACGGCGTTGCCCGACGCTTGAGCACGAGACCACGTATATCGACGCTGCCAACCAAGGTACCCGCGATGGAAACGACATAGACGGGTGGTTCTTCCCCGGGCCGCTCTTCCGCCCAGTCGCTCAATCCGTGCAGGACCTCTTCGACCTTCGCAGATTCAGGATAGGCCAGATACTCGGTTTCCATCAATCCTCCGGCCACGTCCGAAGGATAGCGAATGAGTTCTCTAGCGTCGGCGGCGCTTTCAGCGCTCATGTGCGCCAGAATGGCCTCCGCATCCGTTTCGTCCAGACCCGCGAGCACATCGGCCTGATCAGCGCTGTGCATTTCAGTGACGATAGAGGCGGCGTCACTTGCGGACAGTTCTTCTATGATCTGAGTCGCATGATCGTCCGGGATCTCCTCCATGATGTCGGCTGCCTCGGACGGGGACACCGTGGTCAGCACACGTTCGCGATCTGCCGAGTCCAGACGCAGCAGGGCGCGCAGGGTTTCTTGCGTACCTATCGCATCGACGAACGCCTCCAGCTCGTGTCGTTCGCCGCCATCGGCATATTGGAGAAGAGTGATCCAGGGTTCGAACCTTGGACATTCAGTCATGTCGGTAACCTCCAGTGAAACCAGTGGTCCGGCCAGCAAAATCGGGTGATAATCCGGTCAGGCGGGGGCATGTCACCGCGTAATAATAGTAGCTTGGCCAGGGATACCGTAATGAAAAATTCAACCATTAGAGGTGCGGTCGAGATGACCACCGGCCCGCTATGATGGAGAAATCACTTACCGTGCTTAACACGTTGGGCCTGCACGCGCGTGCGGCGGCCAGACTGGTTTCACTCGCCATGACTTTCGAGTCGAACGTGGCATTGATCCATGACGGGAAATCCGTCAACGCCAAAAGCATGCTCGGCGTGATGACGCTGGAACTGGTTCAACATTCCACGGTCACGGTACGCGTCGACGGAAACGACGAAACCGCCGCCATGGACAGCATCGAGGCACTTTTCAATGGCAAGTTCGGTGAATACGACTAGGCTTCTTCAGGCCCCGATGAACTTGGCGGGTTTCCTTGCGGAATGCCAGACCGCAACTCATAGGCGCCAGCAAGAAAACTGTTGCGCAATCCAGGATTCTCTTGTTGATAACAGATTTGTTCCCAAA
>CAMYOI010000046.1:592-14035 GCA_947259955.1 uncultured Gammaproteobacteria bacterium | reverse complement strand
TGGTTTCCGTGTTCAATATCGCTCGACGACAGGATTACTCGACCAACTCGATTTCTCCGGGTCGCCAGGACTTGTCGAACCAGTGATGTTGTCGCGCGTCTTGTCGTTGTAATCATGTGTGTTTTGCGCAAGTGCTGTCGTGCTGACACCCAGTAATAGAAGACCCGGTAGAGTCAGTGAGTGGATATTTGTCTTCATTTTCTCTCTCCTTGATCGAATAGCTTTTTGTTTTCTCACCGCACGTTCTTGATAAATCACCCCGGAACTCAGGTGCGGACCAGATTCGAGTGCCCCTTCTCTAGCCACTCGCTGCCATATAGCGTCGAAACCCAGATACGGGTTAGCGCCGCGAGGACCGGTTCCGGCTTGTTTCTTGGTCGCTGCCCAAACGCCTCGATCAGCGTGTAGGCATCGAGACGGTTAAGCGCAAAGGCGACCGGACGGGCATCGAAGTTCGGGATCAGACCCTGTTGCTGGTCGGCTTCGATACGGGTAGTAGCCGCGTCATCGAACTCACCCATAAATTCTAACCATGCCTTCCCGAGTCGCTTGTCACTGGCGGCAGCATCAACAGTGGCTCTTAAGATCGGGCCAAATCTGTAGCCCACTTCAACCAGGCCGGTGAGGGATTCCTTCAAGAAAACGACGGGATCACCGACGCCCGTGAACCAGGACCCGGTAGCGGCGAAGATCTCGTCCTTCAGCATGTTCAGCAAGGCCTCCATCAGATCGTGCAGATCATCGAAGTATTGATAAAACGCGGAGCGGCTGAGCCCCGTCTCAGCCATTAGCGCGTGGACGGTCATGTCGCGAAACGGATGCGACCAGATAAATTCGAGCGCCGCATCCAGGATTGCGGCACGCGTGCGCTCGGCTCTACCGATCTTGGGCACCGGTTGCGGACTCACTCGAAGTCGCGACGACGATCGCTTGAAATCTGACATGCTGTCAGGTTACCATAACTTCACGTCGGTGTGCAAAGCGAAACAAATTCGGTGGACGATTCAACAGGCAAGGAGACGTTTATGCAGATGGTAGCGGCCCAGGCTGTGTGCCAAGTGCTACACAGACGATGAATTGAATTGAGTAAACCGAATCCCGTGACTTGACGAATAGAATTAAAGAAGTAAACCTCGTCCCAATATGTCAAAGAGAATTTACATGGACATTACTAAAACTAGAACGATACACGCACTTTTGAGCCGCTTGATTGTGGCCGTGGTTATGGTGACTGGAGTGGGGTGCACCAGCACACCTGCCCGCAATCCGCTTCCCCTGGAGCTCACCAACCAGGCTGTTGTGCCGGGTGTTCCGGAGGCGCGGTTCTGGGGAGACGAATGGCCGAAGTTTGCATTGGAGAGATTTGATACCTTCACAGAGAATGATTTCCAACGCTACTTTGAGGGAATCTATAACCAACCTCACAGCTACCTGGCTGTCTCGGGCGGTGGTGCAAATGGTGCGTTTGGGGCTGGCCTTCTCGTTGGGTGGACCCAGACGGGGACTCGACCGGATTTCACCATGGTCACCGGTATCAGTACAGGCGCTTTAACCGCACCGTTCGCCTTTCTCGGACCTGATTACGACGACCAACTAAAGAAAGTCTACACGACCACTTCCACCAACATGATCGTCAAAAGGCGCAATCCTCTGGTAACGCCTTTCGGTGATGCCATGGTCGATACGGGGCCGTTGCGAGCGCTCATCACCACCTACATCAGCACCGATATCATCGAGGCTGTTGCCCGGGAGCACAAAAAAGGTCGGCGGTTGTTCATAGGAACCGCCAATCTCGATGCCGGCCGCTCCGTGATCTGGAATATGGGCGCCATCGCGGCCAGCGATTATCCCCGCAAAGTCGAATTGATCCACGACGTGCTGCAAGCATCGTCTGCGATTCCAGTGGCTTTTCCGCCCGTAGTGATTCCCGTCGAGGCCAACGGTCAATCTTTTGATGAGATGCATGTAGACGGGGGCACCGGCTCGCAAGTCTTTGTTTATCCCGCGGCGGTGGATTGGAAACTCATCACCAACAAGCTCAAGGTGCAGGGTACACCCAAGGTATACGTGATCCGGAATTCGTTTCTTGATCCAGATTACCGGGGCGTGAGACGCAGCATATTCCCGATTGGAATACGCACTATAAATTCGCTGATTAGAACACAGGGAATCGGCGATCTGTATCAGATTTATACGTTGTGTGTACGCGATGGAAATGAATTCAATCTGGCTTACATTCCGTCAGATTTTAGTGAGCAACCGAGTGAGGGCTTTGATCCGGTGTACATGAGCAAGCTGTTTGATCTGGGTCACCGTATGGCCTTAGCCGGGTATCCGTGGCAGAAAGTACCCCCAGGCTTCCGGGCTACGGCGCCCCACGATTGAAGAGCCACACAAATCCTCTGTGACGATAGTCAACGGCTCGAGTAGATCGATCATCAACAGTGCAGCAACGACACAGCCCATCCATGTTATCACGAATCAAAAACTCGCTGGTGTTCTGGATCGAACAGGTGATGGTCCGCAGCGCGCTATCGCGTTTCCTGGTCATGTTGATCCTCATCGCTCTGGTCACGCTGGTCGCGGGCTTTTTGGTGCACCCACTGATTCCAGGTTTCGAGTCGACGGGCGACGCCGTCTGGTGGGTGTTCGAGCACATCGTGGTCCCGGAATACGTCGACGACGACGGCGATGTGACCAAGCGCGCGGTCGCAACCGTGCTGATCATTCTGGGTTCGATCCTGTTCGCTGGCGCCATCATCGCCATACTGGTTCAGTGGTGGGAAACCACCATGGAGCGATTGGAGCTCGGATTGACCCCCGTGGCGCTCGACGCTCACTTCGTCCTACTGGGCTGGACCAGCCGGACGTTGGCCATGCTGGAGGAGATCATGGTCTCGCAGACACGCGTTGAGCGCTTCCTGCGCGAACGTGGAGCTCGGCGGCTGCGCGTGGCACTGCTGGTCGAGCGCGCCGACGCCGGCCGCAGACAAGAGATCAAGCAGCAGCTTGGCGAGCATTGGAACCCGCGCCAGATCGTCCTGCGCAGCGGCTCTTCCCTGCGACTTGAGGATCTTGGGCGGGTCGACTTCAAGCATGCCGGAGCCATTCTGATTCCGGCCGCCGACACCACCACCAGCAGCAATCTCGACGCCGACTCGCGCACTTCGAAAACCTTGATGACCTTGGCTGCGGAGCTGGAGGAGACGCTTCCCGAAGAAGCCCCTCTCATCGTGGCCGAGATCCAGGAAACGCAGTATATTGAAACCCTGCGTGCTCTCTACCCGGGCCCGATGGAAATCATCGCAGGCGATGAGGTGATCAACCGCTTGATGGTCCAGAGCGTTCGCCACCCGGGGCTTTCCCACGTCTATGCCGAGTTTCTCTCCGACAGCAGCGGCAGCCACATCTACGTTCGCAAAGAACCCCAGTTGGCGGGCGTCTACATGCAGGCGGCTGGCACAGGCTTTTCCCAAGGGGATACTCCTCGGCGTCGTGCGCCCCCAGGGCGACGGCTTCCAGGCGCTGCTCAATCCGCCCAACGACATGACGCTAGGGGCGGGTGACCGTGTCGCGGTCCTTGCTGCAAGCTACGACGATGCAGCGCCGTCCACGACGGTCCGACCAATCGCCGAGCTGTCGGAGTGGGAAGCGCCCGAGGCGGAAATGCCTGGCGAACGTCGGGTGTTGATCCTCGGATGGAACCATCGAGTTCCCGCGCTCATGGGGGAATTTGCTTCTTATCCAAGAGAACGTTATTTCATAGACATTGTATCCCAGGTGACCGCCTCTAAACGAGAGAAGCGCATCGCCGTGGAAGAGTTCCCGAAAAGCCGGCTCGAGATCAGGCAGCTGGAGTTCGACTACACCGTGCCGGCGTTCCTGGAAAGTGTGGATCCAGCCGCCTACGACAACGTGGTTCTGGTCACCAGCGAGCGGCTCAAGCCCGGCAGCGAGTCTGACGCGCGCGTCATCCTCGGCTATCTTCTGCTGCGTGAAATCGTGGGCAAGGAGAAAGGGAGACCCCCGGTACTGGTCGAGCTCAGCGATCCGTCCAACGCCGAATTGTTCGAAAAACGGAGCGGGGAAATCCTTCTGAGCTCGCTCATCGTCAGCCGCATGCTGGCGCGCGTCGCCTTGCGCCGGGAGCTGCGTGTGGTGTTCGATGAACTTTTCAGCTCCGGCGGATGCGAGATCCTTTTCCGGAGAATCGGAGAATACGGCTCGGCTGGGTCGATCCGACAGCAAAACGACCTTGCTTCAACTAATGGTGAACGTACGTTCGCCGACCTCGAACGGGCTGCCGATGCGCAGGGTGAGATCGCCATCGGCGTCAGGCGGTCGGGCCAGGGGCGAACGCCCCACGGCGGCGTCGAGTTGAATCCCAAGCGCGACGAGACTATGCGACTGAGCGACGGCGACGAGCTGATCGTGCTCGCAGCCGCAGAAAGCTGAATTCCTGGCGATCGATGTACTCCGCCGCTTCGCACGAATAAAGTCGCACAGGTAGATTGATGGAGAGAACGACTTGAACGCTTGCATGAAGAACCTAGCACCCCTTCCAACTATCGCTTCCCGATTTAGGCGTCGTCGTCTCGGGGTTTGGCGAGAAGCGGCGCTCTTCGGGTGGCTGCTTGCGCTTTCGGCCTTCTCCGGGGCTGCTGCGGCAGAGGAGTTCGAGAGCCCGCTCCAGCCGCCCGATACCTCAAGCCCCCGTGCCACGTTCGGGAGCTTCCTCGACAACACCCGGGGAGCCTATGATGTCTTGATGCCCGCTTACGCGACCTACCTGGCCGCGCCAAACCTTTTCCCGCCCGAAGCGTCGCGAAAGGCGGAAGCGCGCGCCCAAGATCTACTTGATCGGGCCGTGCGGACCCTCAACCTCAGCGGGATCCCCCCGGCACTACGGCAGAAGGTGGGGCTTGAAAGGGCCCTGCTTCTGAAAGAGGTTCTCGATCGCATCCCGCTTCCGGCTCAGGACGAGATCCCGGATGCGGCGGCCACGACAGCCGGGGTCGGAGAAGCAGAAGGCACCGCGCAGGATGCGGGAGAGGCGCCAACAGCTCAAGCGGGGGTCGACCGTTGGAGGCTGCCGAACACGGGGATCACCATTGCCAGGGTGGAAGAAGGCCCCCAGAAAGGGAAGTACCTGTTCACGCCGGAGACTGTCGCCAACGGCAGAAGATACTATGCGAAAGTGCGTCAACTGCCGTACCGCGCCGGAGCAACTGAGGGATTTTACGAGTTCGTCATTTCCACCCCCGGGCTGCTCCCGCCCAGGTGGTTCGAATGGATAAAGGGTCTACCGGGGTGGGCCAAGGCTCTGTTCTTGGAACAGGCCGTCTGGCAATGGATCGGGCTGGTGCTCGCATTGCTGGCGGCTGCACTGGTGCCGCTATTGGTGGATCGTTGGCGGCGTTACAGGACTGGACTGGCTGTTGGCCGAACGTGGCGACGTTTCCTGGTGCCGGTCAGCCTGATACTCGCTGCCTGGGGCGTCCACGCCTTTGTCGAGGGACCCCTGAACCTCACCGGCGACGTGCTACAGGTTGTTTTACACGGTACCGAGGTGGTTATGTTTGTGGCAAGTTCCTGGGCAGTGGTCAGCTTCAGCGGCGTCGTTGCCGAAATCATCATCACCTCGCCCCGCATCTCTGACAAGGGCCTCGACGCTAACCTGTTGAGACTCGGCTTTCGCGTGCTTGGCTTGGTGATCGCGGCGCTCATCATACTCACAGGCTTGACAGAAATCGGTGTGCCCGTCGTGCCGATCGCTGCCGGACTGGGTGTGGGTGGCCTGGCGGTCGCGCTGGCGGCCCAGCCCACCCTGGAGAACCTCATCGCAAGCCTCACGCTGTACTTCGATCGGCCACTGAAGGTGGGTGACTTCTGCCGTTACGGCGAGGACCCCTCCACCGGATGGTTGCGCATCGGTACCATCGAGGAGATCGGACTGCGCTCGACCCGCCTGCGGGGAATCGACCGTACGGTGACTACCATACCCAATGCCGACTTCGCGAAGCTCCAACTCGTCAACCTGACCCTGCGCGACCGGATGCTGCTGAGGACAACGATTGCCCTGCGCTACGAGACGACGCCGGAACAGCTACGCTTCGTGCTCGCGAAGTTGCGCGAGATGCTCCTGGCGCACCCTAAGATCACGACGGAGCCGGCGCGGGTGCGGTTCGTGGGTTTCGGTGACTATTCGCTCAACGTGGAGATCTTCGCTTACGCAGATACGCCTGACTGGAATCAATTCCTCGGCATTCAGGAAGACGTCCACCTGCGTATCATGGACATTGTGAAGGAGGCCGGGACGGGCTTCGCCTTTCCGTCACAGACCAACTACTTCGCACGCGATGGTGGCCTGAGCAATGAGAAGACTGAAGCGGCTGAAGCGGAAGTCCAGGCGTGGCGCTCGGGCGGCACCCTTCCCTTCCCGGAATTCGCGCAGGAACATCGGGAGCGCGTGCTAGACACGCTGGCGTATCCACCCGAGGGTGCACCGCCCCCTGCGGCCATGAGCGAAACGCCGGTACATACGGCCCGACGGTGGCTGGGTTTGAAGTGGAGGCGCAAGGGGACTGCCGAGTGAAGTCGTGAGACTCCGCATGAAGTCACGTCCGCTCGCAGTCAGGGCGTCGCCGTGAGAAGAGAGAACTATGACGATACAATTGAAAAGTTCGATGAACTCTTCAGCTCCGGCGGATGTGAAATCCTTTTCCGGAGAATCGGGGAATACAGCCCGGCTGGGTCGACCCGCCAGCAACACGACCGCGCTTCGATCCGCGATGAACATACGTTCGCCGACCTCGAACGGGCTGCCTATGCACGGGGTGAGATCGCCATCGGCATCTGGCGATCGGGCCAGGGGCGAACGCCCCGCGGCGTCGTCGAGCTAAACCCCAGACGCGACGAGACTATGCGGCGGAGCGACGATGACGAGCTGATCGTGCTCACGGCCGCAGACAGTTGAGATCCGATTTATTGATGTACTCCGCCCGCTTCGCGCGGACAAAGTTATCCTGGTAGATCCATGGAGAGAACAATTTGACAACGTACCTGGGCAGACCTGGTCAAGCCGGTCGACTCGCAATCGCGCTTTTCTTAGCGCTCACATTCACCGCCGTGCACGCGCAGGACGAAGAAACGCCTGAGACCGATGTCGCTGCGGCCCCATCGGGTGAGACCTTCACTTATCAGCCGATCAGCACGGAAAGCCCGCGCCAGACCCTGAACAGCTTCATCCGGCTTACCTGGCTTCTTGAGAGCGCCGTGCAGACCTACCGGGCGGAGCAGACCCGTGCGAACTACAATCGAATCGTGCTGCTGGCACCCCGATTCCTTCAGTTGATAGATCTGTCTGGCGTTCCCAGAGCCTCGCGTAGGGGGATCGGCCAGGACACCGCCATCAATATGCTGGACATTATCGGCCGGCTGGAGCTGCCGCCTTTGAGCGAAATGCCCGATGAAACCGCTTTCGTGGACGAGTCGGTGGAGGCCACGTGGCGAATCCCGGGCTCGCCGATCAGGATCGTGGAGATCGGCGAGGCGCCAAGGGAGGGCGAGTTTCTGTTCAGCCCGCGAACGGTGGACGTTGCACCCTGGTTGTATCAGCGGATTCGGCATCGCCCGCTGCGCACGACTCTGGACATCGAAAGCTGGAACGATACATTGCGGCAGCTTCACGGCCCCATGATCCCCCTGGCGCTTACAACCAATCTGCCCGATGGGCTCAAGGTGCGCTGGCTCGATACGCCGGTGTGGAAGATCCTGGCCGTCGTCATCGTGTTCCTGGTTGGCGCGGCGCTGCTGATCATCTGGCATCGGTTCGTTCATCGATGGGGCGCCAGGCAACGTGTCACCGTCCCGTTGATTCACTTATTGTCGCCCCTGGCCGTCATCGTGGTAACGCTGGTGCTCCGATCTTTCGTTGCTGACGAAATCGATGTGGCCGGCTACTTTGCCCAGGCGGTCGACGTTACCACGACAGCGGTGATATACCTCGCTGGGGTATGGGCGTTCTGGCTGCTGGTTGTATTGGTATCGGAGTGGATCATTCTGTCCCCAAGGATCCCCGATACCAGCCTGGATGCTAACCTTTTGCGTCTTTCGGCGCGGGTGGTTGGTTTCATCGGCGGCGTACTGATACTGGCGTATGGTGCCCAGAACGTCGGACTTCCCGTGCTCGGCCTGATGGCGGGACTCGGCGTTGGGGGTCTCGCGGTCGCGCTGGCCATACGGCCAACCTTCGAGAACCTGATTGGCGGCGCGATCCTGTACATGGACCGGCCCGTTCGGATCGGGGATTACTGCAGTTTTGGTGCGTATACCGGCACGGTCGAGAACATCGGCGTGCGCTCGACCCAGATCCGGACGCGGGACCGCACGCTGGTGACCGTACCCAACGCAAATTTCGCGAACATGGAGATCAACAACTGGGCCCGCTGCGACAAGATGATGATACGCACCACGATCGGGGTGCGCTACGAGACCAGCCCGGATCAGCTCCGATATCTCCTGTCGGGACTGCGCAACATGTGCTACGCTCACCCCAAGATCGAACCGGAGACCGTGCGCATACGATACATAGGCTACGGTCCATCCTCTCGGGACATCGATTTCCGCGTCTACGCCCTGACCCGGGAATGGAACGAGTTCTTTTCAATTCGGGAAGATGTGTTCCTGAGGGTCGACGATATTGTTGCCGAGTCCGGGACCAGTTTTGCGTACCCCTCGCAAACGCTGTACATGGGCCGTGACGATGGGCTTGATGAAGAACGCAGCGAGAACGCGGAAAAGCAGGTCAGTGCCTGGCGCAACAGCGGCAATCTGCCGTTCCCCGGACCGACCGAGGAACAGATCGACAAGTTGGCAGACACCCTGGATTTCCCGCCCCTCGGATCACAGGGTGCTTATGATTCCCAAGTACAGACACAAGAGGCAGTGGAGCCGTTGTCCGCCGCCGATAGTGATGAAGTGGTAGATAAAGAAAGAGCAGGTGAGTCCGAGGACAAGCGCAACCCGACTTAGCGCGTGTTTGGTCGGATCCTGGGAAGGTCTGCAATGACTTGAAGCGGCGGCTCTAGTCTCGTGTCCGTGAAGGTCTGCACCTGGCCGGTTGCCGCCCGTGCAGCGCTGTAGATTTCGCTCTCCAACCTGGAAAAATTGACCGGCAGTTGAACGATTCATTGCGGACAGTCGAAATTTGAGTGTTTGGATCAGATTTCGACGGAAACGTAGTGGTGCTTTCGGCCAAGTGCGGCCACTCGAAGCACGTAGCATGAAGGGCTTTTTACAACTCGAAGCCGTCATTCGCACAATATAAAATCAACTAGAAAGAGAACTGAATTGATATGACAATTACGGATCGCGACGCCTATAACTCCAATCAAGTCCTACGAAGCTCGCTGGAGCTCCCCTGTGGCGCGATTCTAAAAAATCGAATTGCAAAGTCACCAATGTCGGATTCGCTCGGGAACGGTAGGGGTGATCCCACCGAGGCGCAGATTCGACTCTACGAAAGATGGGCGGAAAGCGGAGTCGCAGTATCTTTTATCGGTGAAGTGCAAGGTGATCCACGCTTTCCAGAGAAACCGGGAAATATTGTGCTTGGAGAGCAAACCGATAAACAGGCGATACGGTCTTTAGCGAGCCGGGCCATGATTGAAGGCGCTCATATTTGGCCGCAGCTCGGCCACGCCGGAGCACTTTCACACCCCCCGATCAGTCAACCAAAGGGGCCGTCTGCCCTCAATGTTGAGGGACTTCAATGTGCGGGTATGTCAATTGAAGAGATTCGGGAACTACCTGACATGTATGCAAGAACCGCAGTACACGCAAAGACCGCAGGCTTTAGCGGCGTTCTTATTCACGCTGGGCACGGTTTCTTGCTCAGTCAATTCCTGTCTCCATTGTTTAACCGCCGGAAGGACGGATACGGCGGTTCAATAGAGGCACGATGCCGTATAGTGCTTGAGGTAATAGACGAAGTAAGGCGTGCCGTTGGTTCGTCGTTTCCTGTTGGGATCAGGATAAACTCGACGGACCAACTGGAAGGTGGCTTGACAGAGACTGATGCATTAGAGGTGGTACGTCTTCTCGATCAAACTTCGATTGATTTGATAGACATTAGCGGAGGGACCTATTTCCCCGGAGCGAAGGCAAGCTCAGACGGCCCGAGTCGAGGGCCGTACTTTCTTGAATTCGCTCGACGCGCAAAAGGGGTAACCAACGTGCCTCTGATGGCGACCGGTGGATTCAAAAGGCGTGAGCAGGCGGTGGATGCCGTGGCTAGTAGCGATGTCGATATGGTTGGTCTGGCACGTGCCATGGTTCTTAATCCTCGGCTTGCGGAGGTTTGGTTGCACGAGGGCGATGGTGATCCTGATTTTCCGCGATTTGAGTCTGCACCCCCAGGTGGGATTACGGCCTGGTACACCATGCGACTAACAGCTTTGGGCGAAGATCGAGAGAATGCGTTCACACTGGACCTTCCATCTGCCATCCGTATCTATGAGGGACGTGATGCGCAACGCTGCAAAGAATGGCGAGAGAAGTTTTCACATCTACCAAGGTCGGACTGAGAGTCAAACCAAAGCGGGTGCGTGCTACTACAAATATACTTTTGTCCTCTGTGTAGCATTTAGTCAACCATTAGAGAATGGGAGAAACACTCATGAACTGGGAAACAGTATCGGCTATTTTCCAAACCGCCAGCGAAGTCGCAGTAGTCATTTCCCTGCTGTACCTAGCGTTCCAAATTAGGTTCGCGAGACTTTTGGCTGCAGACACCTCTCGGACTGCCAGATCAATCGGCGTACGAGATAACGTCCGTGCAATGGTGAATAATTCCGAGCTTTGTGAGAATTGGATGAAGTCATCAGGCCTAAAAGCAGAGTACGAGGCGCTCGGGACAGAAATGAACGTAAGCGCAGATGGCGCGATTCAGGTCGATAACATGTGCCAATGTTGGATGTGGCTTCATTGGGGGCAATACAAATCAATAAAAACCCAAGCGGATCTAGAAGAATTGGAAAATATTGTGTCGGTGTTCTACTCAGTACCTCCGATGTTAAATTGTTGGAGAAAAAGTCCTTACGGGAGCAAAGTCTTTGATGAGGCCTTTGTACGGTTTGTGGAAGGCGCCATCTCAAAAAACAAAACATAACGGTTGGCTAGTTTTTTTGCCACGGCCGAACCTTCCAAAAACCGGATGACCCCATTTCCGACATTCGCGTCCTCGATCGCAAACGCCTCTTTAGGGTCGCGTCCGGCCGGAGCTGGTGCACTGCTCCACGCGCGGCGTCGATGACTCCTGAAAGCTACTAAGCAGCCAGATTAAATATCGCTTTGCTCAGAGCTAGTATTTCTGAACCGACCGGCTGTGAACGGCCAACTGCGGTCACTCGAGGTAAGTTGCACGACAGACTCCTCTATACTTCATTGCAGCCGGTCGATGTTTTAGCCTGGAACGCTCACTTACGACCCCAAGCCAAGCGGCCGGTCAATCGCGGGGACGTTTAATCTATCTTTAGGTCTTTTTTGATTAATCAGTGCATGCGCCCTCTGTATCGCCGTGACCAAGGTGTCCACTTAGTGCAGACTCCGGTACTGACGTGGTTCGCCCATTGTGACAAACCGTCACTTTACTTTGGCCACTATTACCACTATTGCCAGGAGGTGCTGGATCGTCACCGTTAACGCTGGTTGAGTTCCCGCACCCTCCGGCACGGTCACCGTGCGCTCTGTGGGCATCATAAACAGCCTGATTGGCAACTTGGATAGAACGTCTTCCTTTGTGGCACACAATCCGCTTGTTGTTCTGGCCATCCACCGCAAATTCACCCGCGACCTGCTCAGCCTCCGCAGGAAAATAATCCTTCTGCTTGGTTTCTGTGTTGTATAAGAGCACGGTGTCAGTTTTTATGGTTAAGTTCTCGCAACCTACTATCGGGTCCACCCCCTCAACACATACGGTATAGTTCCCGCCGAATACCGGGATAATCACGGTTCCCGCAGCGTTTGTTGTAAACCGTCTGCCGGCATCCCCATATTCTTCGCCCGTAATGATTACGGCATCCCCGTCTGCGAGTGCATTGCGGATGAGGAGTCCGGATATCGTTTTGGCCAGTAGCAAAGCGTCTCTCTGTTCGTTTAGGACCAGTCTGGAGGAACTCACCACGATAGAGGAAGATTGACCACTGCTTGATCCTGAACTGGAACCAGACGAGGACCCTCCGCCACCGCAGGCAGCAAGTGTTAATGTCAATAACGCGACAGCCGTCGCAACAATTCTTTGCTCCCAGTTCTTCATCGAAGACACTCCAAAACACAGTATTACGTAGTCTCTAATTATAGCTTACTTGGCGTTCCATACCTTTTCCAAAGCCCATAAACACCTATGTTTTATCCTGTTGATGGTCGGCTTGTGGCCGAAAGCACCCGAAATCAGAAGCCAAATTTTAGCTCCCGGAACGACCATACTGGGCAAGGTCCAGCCGATAAACCGTCATTCTTGGGACCAGCGGCTTCATGCCGGTAAGCGGCCAGACAATTGCCTGAATATTCCGGGGATTCTACGCCCGCTGAATACTCATGGCCGACGTTCGGGTATTTAGCCTGAACGCTCACTTCGACCCGAAGCGGCCATTCAATTCTGAGCGCAACTAGGTTGATTGCAGCTTCGACCATTCGTCGCGGGTAATTCGAAAGTTCAGACCGTCTTTGCCGTAACACCGCATAGTTCCGCGATCAGTGAACCCTGCTTTCTCCAAAACATTTCTCGACGCGAGATTTTCAATATGAAATGTTGCGACCACTTCCTTCAGTGGCGTTTCTTGAAAGGCGAACTGAAGCAACCGACGGCAAGCCTCTGTGGCGTAGCCAAAACCCCATGCCGAGCGCTTTAAGAAATAGCCGATTTCAATATCACATTTCGGCATCTTACCTGGAATAACAAGGCTATAGTCTGTGTCGTCTTCTTCAACCGGCATCGGTAGTAGCGCGGCGCTTCCGTACTTTTCCCCTGTCCTGCGATCCGAGACGGTCCAGATTCCGATGCAGCCATCGCCACCTCTCTTTGTCCAGTTCGACATTTTCCTTTTTACCGCCGGTTCACTCATGACCTCACCCGCATACTTAACGACTGCCGGATCGGTAAAAATCTCCAAAGAGAGGTCAAGATCTTCTGGCGTATATGGTGCCAATATCAGGCGGTGGCTGTGCAGGTCGAGATTCATAGCAGAATGATTGAACAATCTCGCCTTAATTTCCAATGACATGTGGCCGCTATTGGCCGAAGCCAGTTCAGGAAAGTAGCGCCAATGGCCGCAATGGGCAATGGGACGAAACCGCTCGCGCGGTAATTGGAGGCTGGTTGAGGGCGGTGCTGAAGTATTGAATTAGGGAATTGAGGATGGGTCTAACCTGTGTTGATGTTGT
>CAMYOI010000046.1:0-568 GCA_947259955.1 uncultured Gammaproteobacteria bacterium | reverse complement strand
GGACGAAACCGCTCGCGCGGTAATTGGAGGCTGGTTGAGGGCGGTGCTGAAGTATTGAATTAGGGAATTGAGGATGGGTCTAACCTGTGTTGATGTTGTAGTTGCGACACTTTAACCACCAACACAGGAGAAAGACCCATGACACAGTCTACCAAACCTATCAGTCCCTTGCGTCGCCGCATGATCGAGGACATGACGATGCGCAAGTTGTCCCCCAAGACCCAGACAGCCTATATTCGCGCGGTCAAGAAACTCACTCGTTTTCTGGGGCGTTCACCCGATACGGCGAGTGCTGAGGATCTGCGGCGTTTTCAGTTGTGCCTGGTTGCCGACGGCACCTCGCGGATGACTTTGAACGCGACGATAACCGGGCTCAAGTTTTTCTTTGACGTGACCCTGGAGCGGGGCGATGTGATGAGGAAGATGAGCCCGGTGTACGAGCCGCGGAAGCTGCCGGTGGTGCTGTCTCCCGAGGAAGTGACGCGTCTTTTGGATGCCGCCCCCAATCTCAAGGCCAAAGCGGCTCTGGCGGTGGCCTATGGGACGGGGCTTCGCGCCAGTGAAGTGG
>CAMYOI010000045.1:9122-33182 GCA_947259955.1 uncultured Gammaproteobacteria bacterium | reverse complement strand
CCGGATTTCCGAAACCGATTCGATATTCTCGGAACTGAGCAGCCGCACCCAGACCGACCTCACGCCGACCTATCTATTGAAATCCAATGTCAATGTAAAAAAACTTTTACCCGAACTCAGCAAGACGGCGCGTGACAAACTTAGAGCGTTCTACCGCGTGGACTATGAGCTGCTGGGCCCGTGGTTGGATCCGTAGATCGCCTGCAGCCGGTAGCTCGAATGCCTCGGGCTTATCTTTCCGCAGTTGCTTTGCGATGAATCCATCGACCAGCACGGACATGAAGTTTGGTCTATATTTAAGGTGAAAGCTGAACGATGCGGGGGTGTCATGTGAACAACGCTGATAATCAAGACCGAGAGGCTTGGTATATCTGTTGCGATTGCCAAACAATCCTGGGATTTCTCGGAACCAAGAATCCACCTCTGGCGTGTGCCTCATGCGGATCAGCGCATATTATTTTCGTCATTCCGCCCGACATCAAATGGTCAAAAGCGGACACCCTTGAAAGGGTTTAGACTACTCGCGACGCTTCTCGACCCACGATACCGCTTTGATTTGATCGCTCTTCCTCCGTACACCGTGGAGCATATTTGAACAAATCCAACTGTGAACAACGATGAAATAGCACATAAATTCCTCAGTGGTGTGATGCAGTTCACAGTTTTTCGAGCTAAACCTGACTATACTATAGTTTAATGTTCTCACTAAAGATTGGGGTATAGTCGTAAGGAAGCATAGTCTGGAGGTCTGAAGGGATCGATTAGACTACCGTGTCACCTAGGGGTATACCGGGAAACCCTGCCAGGAACGGCGGGGTTTTCTTTTGCTCAAGAATAGCTGAATCGATGGTCAACGAGGAAGAATCGTCTTGTGCAAACGTGTTGGCGGTGTCCACAAGGTGCTCACCTGGATAGCCGACACCCTGAATTCCTGGTTCCAGTTGAGTCACCAGCGCAAACACCCGGCACATTTGGATGAGCGCATGCTGTGCGATATTGGCGTAACGTATGGGGATGTGTGGGCGGAAATGAGGCGGATTTCATTTATGATTAGGCCCAAACTATCGCTCATAGGATGCGCATACACCCCAGCATGGGCCCTAACAAGCAGGTTATCCTGATCCGCAAGGATCTGAAAATGCGGCGCGGAAAGGAGATCGCTCAAGGCTCGCACGCCTCCATGGAATTTCTGGTTTCCCGGATCCGGCATCAGCCGGAACGGGGAACCGGCGCAGTTATCGACCTCAGCGAAAACGAATGGACGTGGATCGCCGCTGGAATGGCGAAGCATTCAGAGCCCCCCAAAAACACGGGGACAAGGCGCGCCTCGCAGGCAATATCCAGATATTGGCCAGAGGGGCAACGCAGTAGCCGTGGTTTTTGGGGGGCTCCCGCAGGGCGAATCGACAAACACCCGCCTTCGGCGTTGCATCCGCTCCCATTAGCTCGCTAGTGCTCCGCGAATGCGCCTTGAATTCGGATGCTTGTCGCTTCGCTGAATGTCACAGAATTTACGACGGGGTACACTAGGAATATGTGAATGGCGCTCCCGACCTTTCTTTCAGGATTGCTGCAGTTAAGAAAAGAGCTTATCCGCCGCCCGAATCGTGCGCCGCTGTATTCTCGGCGAGAGCAGCACCTCCCTGTCGGTGATCAAACCGATCTTGATGACGTCCACAACCCGGGCGCCGATGGAGCGGGCAAAAAATTTCAGCGTGTGCACGGCATTCATACCGAACACCGGGCTGTTCATGAATCCCGGCGCCGTACTGCTCGATATCAGTACCGCTCTTCGGGACGGTTCCTTGATTCTCAATTCAGGCCCCCCGCGCGTTCCCCACGGCCAGTAATAAAAACCTGCGCACCTCTCGACAAAGCGCTGGGTCAGGGCGTTGGCGTTGCCGGCATTGACCGGTGCCCCGGCGACCACCGCATCGGACGCCGCCACCTTAGACAGTACATCCTTCATGCCATCGTGATGAACGATGCAGTCGACGTGCGACGCACCGGGCTCCTGCATACATTCCCGACAATTCGTACAGAATCCGATGTCAAAATCGGCAAGGTAGATCTTTCTTGTCTCCGCGCCGCGAGATTCGGACGCCGCCAGTACCGCGTCGACCGCGCCGTCGATATAACCATTCCTGCGGTAGCTGCCGACTATACCCAGCACTTCGGTCGATGATTTCATGACACATTCTTTTCCCGGAACTGGTAAATATACATCAACCCGCTGGCTACACATTGACGGGTATCAATAACGGCCGGATCCGCATATTGCATCGGGTCAGCCAGTCTGGTCTCATACCACCTGGTCCCGACGACGAATGTACCGTTTTGACAGGCTCAATCGACAAAAAAGATCGCGAGAATTTTCGGCCGTGTCCGGCGTTGATACCTTTTTTATTTATGCTGTGGATTGCTCCCGCAGCGCTGGCCCTCGATGCCGTCCGCGTGCCGACCTCTACTGGTGTCGTCATCCCCAATCGATCGGTTGTCCTGGCCGCAAAGGTCATCGGCAGGGTTGTGGCGGTCAATGCGGAGGAAGCCGACAGGGTCGATAAGGACGATGTTCTTATCGACATCGGCGATGCGGAGTTGCGCGCCGACCTTGCTGCCGCCGAGGCCAGATTGAACAAAGAGCGGATCAATCATGCACACATGGACAAACTGGCGGCAAGGGTGAAAAGCCTGTACGAGCAGAATGCGGCATCCGCGGAAAACCTGGACGATGCCAGCTTTCGTTTCGCCGCTGCCCGGGAGCTGGTCGCGACGGCACAGGCGGCGGTGGCCCGATCTCGCGCCATGCTGGACGAAACCAAGATCAGGGCGCCGTTTTCGGGGGTCATAATCCGGAAAAATGTCGAGATAGGCGACGTCACGTCGCCAGGGGAACCTCTTCTCGAGCTGGAGGACCACAGCGTCCTGAAATTCAGGACCAGCGTGAAAGAACGTGACATACCATTGATAGACACCGGACAGCGAGTCACCGTCACCATCGATGCACTCGATGACCTCGAGCTGGACGCTACCGTGAGCAAGATAATCCCGTCCGGCGATGCGACCACCCATGAATTCGTGATCGAAGCGGTGTTGCCCTCCACGAACAGACTCTATCCCGGAATGTTCGGCAAGGCGAAATTCGTTCAATAGCGCCAGCCCGTCGTCCGTACCGCCACTGGCCGAAAGACCCCGATGAAAAGCATCATCCGCTTTTTTGCCGACCAGTCCACGCTTGCCAACGTACTCACGTTTCTGATCGTGTTTCTAGGATTGAGTTCGCTCAGCGTCATCCAGCGGGACAACTTTCCCAGCGTCGACCTGCTCGAGATGACCATAACGACCCGCTATCCCGGTGCGTCTCCGGAGGACGTCGAACTCAATGTGACCAACAAGATCGAGGAAGAACTGAAAGAGGTCGACGGCATTGACAAGTTCACTTCCTTCTCGATGGAAAATATTTCCATCGTCCACCTCTGGATCGACCGTGAAGTTCGCGACGCCAAAGTCGTCAAAACCGACATTCGCGATGCCGTTTCCCGCGCCTCCGATCTGCCGCCCGAAGTCGATGAAGATCCGCTGATCGAGGAAATCACGACTTCCAAGGCCATCCCCATCATCGAGGTCGGACTCACCGGCGAGGTGCCGTATTCGCAGCTCCGGGGCGCAGCCAAACGCGCGGAAAAGGACCTGCTGGCCGTAGCGGGTGTCGGCAGCGTCACCAAATACGGTTACCTCGACCGCGAGATAAAGCTGGAGTTGGCGCAGGACGCCCTGGAAAAGTACCGGATGCCCGCCCACGAAGTCGTCAACGCCATCAGAAACCGGAACATACGGGCAACCGGAGGTTCATTCGAGTCCTATACCAGCGAGCGGAACATCGTGACGCTGGCCGAATTCAGCGACCCCGGGGAAGCCGCCGAGGTCATCGTTCGCATCACCGAGGGCGGGGCCACCATCCGAGTGAACGACATCGCCGTCCTTCTCGACGACTTCGAGCCCGCTAAGGTGCTGTCGCGAATGAACGGCACGCCCGCGATCTCGTTCCTGGTCTTCAAGAAAGAATCGGCGGATATCATCCGTACCGTAGATGCGATCAAGAAACTGGTCGAGGAGAACCAGCATCGGCTCCCTCCCGGGGTGAGTATCGACTACTCAAATGACAAATCCCGACTGGTGAGCAACCGCCTCAACGTCGTGATATCAAACGGCCTGCTCGGGCTGGCGCTGGTGATGCTGATGCTCACCCTGTTTCTGAACTGGCATTCCGCATTCTGGGTCGCACTGAGCATCCCGGTGGTCCTGCTCGGCACGCTGTTCATGCTGCCCGTCTTCGGGTCATACCTGGACACAATCGCCATGGGAGCGATGATTCTGGTAATTGGCATCATCGTGGATGACGGCATCGTTGTTGCCGAGAATATCTGGCGCTATCGGGAAGCGGGATGGTCGCCCCTGGACGCGGCGGTAGAGGGGACCTACACCGTGTTCAAGCCCGTGGTCACCACTATTGTCACCACCGCGCTTGCATTCATGCCTATGTTCTTCATGACCGGCACCCTGGGAGACTTCATCTTCGTGATCCCGCTGGTGGTGGTCATTGCGTTGACAATATCCCTGCTCGACACGCTTTTCATCATGCCCGCTCACCTGATATCCAGGGTAAAACATGAGGACAAAGACTCCGCGCCGAAGACAAACCAGTGGTTTTTAACATTTCAGCAAAGTTTCGCGGCACTGCTCGGCAAGCTGCTGCGCATACGATACATGGTTGTCGCGGCGTTCGTGGCACTGCTGATCAGCGCTTTCTGGTACGCGGCGAAATACATGGATTTCGTGCTGTTTCCGACGCAGTCCGCGGACGAACTATACATTCTGGCCGAGTTACCCAGCGGCTCGTCTCTCGAACACACCGCCGAAAAAATCGGCCAGGTGGAAAAAATCGTTGCCGCTCTGCCCGCGGACGAATTGAATTCCTACATCACCCGGGTCGGAACACACGGACAGTTCAATCTCGGAGAAAATGAAAACTGGGCGTTGATCGGCGTATATCTGACGCCTTTCGCAAAGCGTGTGCGAAACGCGGACGAGGTCGTCGAGTCGCTCAGGGAACAGACGGCCAAACTGGAGGGTTTCAAGAAGTTCACATACGTCATTGACAGCGGAGGGCCTCCGGTTGGCCGGCCGATAACCCTGCGAATCGTCGGCAGCGACGACGAGCGAAGAGAGCCCCTGGCGGCGCTGGTCTCGGAAATGCTCGAGGGGATCGAAGGTGTGAAGGATATCGAGCGGGACGACAAACGAGGCAAGGAGCAAATCAAGGTGGAGCTGGACTACGTGCGCCTTGCGGAGCAGGAACTGAGCGTGGCGGATGTGGCCAGAAACATCCGCCTGGCATACGACGGTGAGATCGTAACCTCGGTGCGTTACGGTGACGAGGACGTGGATTTTCGCGTCATTCTCGAAGAAGAGGCGCGGACGTCCGCCGACATTCTTGGCAACCTGATCATCCCCAATCGAAACAACCGGTTCGTATATCTCAGGGACGTAGCGGATTTTCGCGTGGAGCCCGGGCCCTCGAACGTATACCACTATGACAATGAGCGGGCGATTACCGTCACGGCCGATATCGAGAAGGGGGTCACGACACCCGTGACAGCCACAAAATCGATTCTCGATCAGATAGATATCGATAGCGATTGGCCGGGCATGCGCATCGTCGCGGGGGGTGAAGCCGAGGAAACCCAGAAGTCGATGGGAAGTCTGATCATTGCATTTCTGGCTGCTGCCGTGGGCATCTACCTGGTTTTGTTACTTCTCTTCAACTCGCTCATGCAGCCCGTGATGGTAATGCTCGCCCTTCCATTCGGACTGATCGGCGTCATTTTCGCATTCGCGCTTCATGGCCAGGCGCCGGGCTTTCTAGCCATGCTCGGGGTGATCGGTCTGACCGGAATCGTCGTGAACGATTCATTGCTTCTGGTTAATCTCGCCAACCGACTGTTCGCGGAAAACAAACATGATTCGGCGGAAGAAGCCATCGTCGAAGCAACGCACAACCGGCTCCGCCCGATTCTGCTGACCTCGATAACAACCGTCGTTGGCCTGTTGCCCATGGCATATGGGGTGGGAGGTTCAGATCCGTTCTCCGCTCCGATGGCGCTGGCCATGGGATATGGTATCCTTTTCGCCACGCCTCTGACCCTCGTGCTGCTGCCGTGCCTGTTGCTCATCCAGAACGACCTGACCGGTTTCTTCGCGAAGAAAAGGTGGAAAATGCGCCGATAGTACACCGCCATTTCGCGCGGCTTTAAGTTGTGATATGCGGGTCGGAAATTGACCAACTTAATTGGCCCTCAGGTAGGCAATTGCCTAATCTAATCGTCAAACCAACTGGATGGGAAAACATGTTCAATAACATACTGGTCGCGACCGATGGTTCGTCGCATGCCCTCAAGGCACTGGATCTGGCAGGCAATCTGGCAAAGATCCATGAAGCTTCACTGATCATCGTGCACGTCATTCAGCATGGCCGTGTGCCGGAAGGCATCCGCAGGATGGTGGAAAACGAACATCTCGTCGAGCAGACCAGACAAAGCACACCACGGCTTTCAGAGTCCGCTCGCAGTCTCGTCGCCGTGATGGGAAAAAGCGCTGACGATATGGACTCGTCACAGAGAGCTTTTCAGGCCTATGGTGAACACCTGCTTGCGCGATCCGAGCACGACGCCCATTCGATGGGCATCCACGACGTCAAAACCGTGCTCGAGAACGGTGACCCTGTCCACTGCGTTCTCGACTGCGCGAAAAGACACGGCGTGGACCTGATCGTTCTGGGTACACGCGGTCTGAGCGACCTCAAGGGCATATTGATGGGCAGCGTGTCGCACAAGGTAATCCAACTCGCGCCCTGTACGTGTATTTCCGTCAAGTAAGGCGCCTAATCTCACAATTTGGACGCAGAGCCGGGGTTTCTGTTGACGGATCTGGGCCGCGTAGACAAATGTTTTGGGCCTCAGTTGGCCGAGTTGTGGAGGACGACCTTTGAACAGGCGTACCGAGCCGAACACCACGAAGATGACATTCGCGCCTACTGTGAGTCGAACTTCAGCGTTGATGCTGCCGAAGCCGCTCTTTGCGACCCGAGAATCATCTGCAAGGTAGCGTTCAGAGACAAAACGGCAGTCGGATTCTATCTGGTCAAACACAACGATTGCCCAGTGCCGCTTGGCGGCAGTTCGTCTGAACTGAAACAGATCTACGTTCTGGCCAGCGATTATGGATCAGGTGTTGGAAAGTTTATGTTTGATGACGCCATCCAATGCATTCAAGACTCCGGCCGATCGTGGGTGTGGCTTGTCGTTTCAGACCGAAACCAACGTGCTCAAGCGTTCTACCGAAAACAGGCGTTCAAACCATTGGGCATCGGCCCGGTTATCGAAATCGGTACTGACCCACTTACATCGACGATCATGGGGCGCGAAATCCAGCGGCCGAATTGAATCGTGGTTCATGACTTCGATTATATGCCGTGAACTGCGTGCTATAGTCTGAAAGCACAGATTCGGCATTGGCATCCAAGCCCAGCCGTTATAACTGGTGGTTATATTTCGAATTTATAAATATCTTGTCCGATGAAGACAGTACGGATCATCAAATTTATCCTGCTCGGCTTGCTCATCGTCGTGGCAGGTTTGTTTTTGCACTACAATCTTCCCCGGACCGATGTCGTCCAGATCACCGGCACGGATGTAAAACGGCTGGACCGCCAGAGCCAAAGCAAGAGTCCGCAAACCCGCGACGTGCGCTATATCAACACCGTTACTCGCTCCGGCAAAGTCAGGGTATTCAGAAACGAAGATACGGGGTGGGGTTGGCCGCCCTACCTCAAATTCGACAGCGCGGACCAGACCGCCAAGGCACAAACGATCCTTCTAAAACCCGACAATACCTGGGTGCGGGTGCGCTACTACGGTTGGCGCATTCAGGTCTTTTCTCTTTTTCCCAATGCTATCAGTATTAAGGTCGTCGACGAGGGCTACACACATATTCCCGTGTTCAACATCGTGTTCCTCACATTACTGTCAATAGGCGTGATTTTTTTGTTCAGGATCGTCCGCTCCCTGATTCGGAGAATATAGGCAAAGCGCTTGCTGATCGAATTGGCTGATTCAGATGATGGAGATGCGTAAATGCGCAGACCTACGGCCCCATGTTTGACCTGTTTACCGTCACGTTGATCGCAGCAACGTTTTTACTGGCGGGGACGGTGAAGGGTGTCATCGGGCTTGGGCTCCCGACCGTGAGTCTGGGATTGCTGACCGCGGCGCTCGATTTGACCGTCGCCATGACGCTGCTGATCGTACCCTCATTGATAACAAACTTCTGGCAGGCGGCAACTGGAGGCAACGGCCGTGACATCCTGCTGCGAGTGTGGCCGTTTCTGCTGACGGCAACCGTGACCGTCTGGATCGGCGCGGCGGCCCTGACACGCGTGGATCTTTGGCTCCTTTCGGGTCTGCTGGGTGCGCTGCTGGTGGCCTACGCAACGCTCAGCCTCGCTGGTATCAGACTCGCGATATCAGAGAAACAGGAGGTCTGGGCCGGTCCGCTGTTCGGCATCGTCAACGGAATTCTCACCGGGATGACCGGATCTTTCGTCGTGCCCGGGGTAATGTTTTTACAGTCGATCGGACTGACCCGCGAAATGCTCGTTCAGGCCATGGGCATGCTGTTCACCGCCTCCACCATTGCCCTTGCCCTGGCGCTCCAGGGTAACGGCATATTGACCAGCCAGTTCGGCCTCGTATCCGCCGCCGCGGTGATACCCGCCGTCATCGGCATGATCATCGGCCAGCGCATTCGATACAGGCTCCCGGAATATCGCTTCCGGCAGGTCTTCTTCGTTGCGATACTGATGCTCGGCGCCTATATCGTGGTGAACTCGACAAACAGCCCCCTGTAGCGACCACTACGCTCTCGCACCCCCAACCCCGTTAGAAGCGTTCATCCATACGATCGAGCATTCGTTTTTTGAACGCTCGTTGTATGCACGATGTTTCCCACCGGGAGCAGCAGGGGTTGCCAAAAGGGCACGCGCCGGACGGCGAGAAACGCTCGTCTACAGGTGGCCCTTCGAACCGGTCGTTTCCTATTGCCCGTTGATCCGGCGTGATGCGGGGAGAGGAGCCGCTATCGTCACGCTGAATTGTGATGTCGCTGCTGCTGCCGTTTCGGGTAATAATCCTTTGCTCGCCCCCGCCCCGGATTATCCGCGTTTCGCTCTGGTCGCCGCCGTGTTGCTCTATACTCGTCGTGGATTCGCCCCACCGGTAGGATTCCGCAACGGCTGACCCTGCTCCAATGAGCATCGCCATCAGGATCACGCCAATCAACCCGTTCAGCGACTTGCTCGATTCATCTGTCGATCTCTTCATGTTTTTATATCTCCTGTTCCCAGGTGCGGATATATTGTTTCGCAATGATTTACAGGATCAGTCATCGTCGCTGTCATCATCCTCGCTTCGGTAGATGCTCCTAATATTGCCGCCATTGCGCTTGTGGCTGCGTTTTCGCTTGCCACCGAGTTTCGAGCCCCGGCCTTGGTGCGTTGTGTTGTATTTGACGCGTCCAAACTGGCCGGTCTGGTTGCTGTTGTTGCCGCGACACACTTGGATCGTGCGGTTAATGTTGATTTCCCCGCTTTGATAGGTCGCGTTGTCGTTGCTCGCGCCGCACTGAAAAGTGCGGTTGATGTTGACCCGACCCTCCTGGATCGTGGTATTCACGTTCGACGCCGATACCGGGCCGATCATGACCGCCAGCATGGCGGCCGATGCGAACTTGATAAATTTCAATGTCGAGAGGTTCATTCTGATTTTCCTCAATTAGCTGTAATAGTGAACGGAACGGTCAAACGTCCCGGCAAATGCCCGCTACCGAGTTTGATCAGCGTGCCCGGCTTCGCGCATGCTGATCCAAGCTGGTTGATGCGCACTTAGCCGCTATCATCGGATCGATGCGGGCCGCGGTCCGTTGAATGCTCGAGCGTCCGTTTGATTTCATTCGCCCCGGATACGGCCAAGGTACTCCATCCGGTCATACCAGTACTGCCTGACCTTGTTGTCGTTGACTTTGCCCGATTGCACCGTGTGCGCCAGGTTTCGGCTTCCAGCCTGCACCGTCCTGCTGAAGTTACGATCACAATTCTGCCGCACGTTCGAAGTGTTCACGACATCGTTCTGGACGTTGACCGAAAAGCAGGGTTTATCGAATTCACCGCGCCCGGAATCGCCATTTACGATGAAAGACGATCCCAATAGTGCGATACCAAGGAAAATAATCGATGTTTTCATTTGTCTTGATCTCCTGTTGCAGTGAGAAAGAGCCGATGCCCGAATCCGGGCATCGGCCCGCCACTCAATTTCGCGAACGCTTGCGCTTGGCAATGCGGCGCTGATCCGTCTTGTTGAAATTCACCCTGCCGAACTGACCCGTTTCGTTCCAGTTCGTTGTCCCGCGCTGAAGGGTCCGGTTGGCGTTGTCGAGTCCCTGCTGATAAGTCGCGTTGTCATTGCCGTCTCCGAGCTGAAAAGTATCATTGGTACTGATCTCCCCTTCCTGAATTGTTGTGTTGGTGTTCTGACCCACCGCAGATGCCGGACCCGAAAACGCTACGAGCATGGCGGCAACGGTGAAAGCCGACAGTATCTTTGAAGATGCAATTGTCATTTTGAAATACCTCACTGGTTGATAAGTCGAAAAATGATGAGCCCGATGCACCTGGATCTCGGCTGCCCGGTCACTGAGACATCGCGCTCTCCGCGACACGCGGAAATGACATTCCCGCCGTCGAGAGCATGGTAATGAAGAGAAAATGAATCCGAGCTGAACGGGAAGCACATTCGACCGGTGCTTGTTCAGCGAAGGTTCAGGCTTCCGTATGTACCCTTCAGAGCCCGCTCGCAAACAACGAGATGATGCAATGAATCGAATAGAGACGAGGTCGAGAATCGACCCAACGATGCCGGAAAACGGGGAAGTGGTCCGCGAAAGCCGCTGGAGCAGTTATAATCAACGGAGCAATGGTTTGTTTGGTAACAACGTGAAAAAACTTATTTTCGTTCTGTCACTGTCTTTGTGCTCCGTGTTTGCGGCGGCGCAGGACAACGTCCAAAACCTGCAGCAGGCTGTCGCAAAGGTCAAGAAGGATACCGGCGGTCAGGTGTTGTCCACGAGTGAAAAAAACGTAGACGGCCAGCGCGTCTTTCGCATCAAGGTGCTGGACAAGAAAGGCGTGGTTCGATACATCGAAGTCAAGACCAAACCTTAGCTCGTACTGATTCGACGACCGTTTGATAGGTTTTGACGAATGCGGATTTTAGTTGTCGAAGACGAGGCGGCGATTCGCGATCGAATCGTGGACCGCCTGCGGACGGACGGTTTCGTCGTCGACGCGGCGCAGGATGGTAATGAGGGCTTGTACCGCGCCACGGAGTTCCCCCTTGATCTCGCGATCGTCGACCTTGGCCTGCCGCGGCTAGACGGCATCGAGCTGATAACCAGATTGCGGCAGCGTGGGATTTCATTTCCCATCCTTATCCTTACCGCGCGGACGCGGTGGCAGGAGAAAGTCGAAGGTCTGGAAGCGGGCGCCGACGACTACCTGGGCAAACCGTTCCACCTCGAGGAAATGGTTGCCCGTGTTCGAGCACTGATTCGCCGCTCCGCGGGCCTGGCACACGCGGAGTTGATATGTGATCCGGTCTCGCTCAACACCTCAACGCAGAACGTAACCGTATCCGGGCTGCCGGTGGATCTGACCGCTTTTGAGTATCGGGTATTGCAGTACCTGATGCTTCATTCCGGCAAGGTCGTCTCTAAGACCGAACTGACGGAACACATTTACGAGGAAGACCAGGATCGTGACAGTAATGTCATCGAGGTGTTTGTCGGACGGCTGCGCAAAAAGATAGACCCGGGCGACGAGTTAAAACCGATAGAAACCCTACGCGGACGTGGTTATCGATTCAACTTGCCGCGCCGCGAGTGAGAAAGTCGCTCCACACGAGGCTGCTGCTGGCGGCTTCTGCTGCATTGCTGGCCTTTCTCGGCCTTGCTGGGATCGCTCTCGACAAGGCATTCCAGAACCGGACGGAGGTGGCGGTCGAGGATCGTCTCAAGGGACAGGTTTTCAATCTACTCACCGCGGCGGAGCTGGATCGGGACGGCCGACTGCGCATGCTGGAGGAACTACCGGAACCCCGCTTCGGGCGTATCGATTCTGGACTATACGGCGCAATCGTCAACGCGCCGGGGCAAATCGTTTGGCAGTCAAGATCCTTGCTCGACAAACGTCTGCCTGATGCTGTAATGCTTCCACCGGGGCGGGTTTCATTCGAGTGGAGTCAGCTGGAGAACAGAGATCCCGTGTTTTTGTATCGCTTCGGGGTGGGTTGGGAAATCCCAGGAGGCGACATCAGCGCGTTCATGTTTTCGGTAGCAGAAGATACCCGGAGGTACAATAATGAAATCGGGGCGTTCCGCAGGACGCTTTGGGCGTGGCTGGGAGGCGCCGCGTTGGTTTTGCTGTTGGTCCAAGTTTTCGTATTGCGCTGGAGCCTCAAACCGCTTGCCGAGGTTGCAGCGGAAATCGGAGAAGTGGAAAAAGGAGAGCGCGAATATCTGGAAAACGATCATCCCCGTGAAATCAGCAGATTGACCGAGAGCGTCAACAAATTGCTGGGTAGCGAACGCGATCGTCAGCGACGTTATCGAAACAACATGGACGATCTTGCGCACAGCCTCAAGACACCTCTCGCGGTGTTGAAGGGCTGGCTGGATTCACAATCCGGACACGACGGGCGACAGGAAGCCGAACAGCAAATCGAACGGATCGGCCAAAGCGTGGAATATCATCTCCGGCGCACCGCGTCCGGAGCTGCGATATTTTCCAAGCCTGTGGAGGTGGGGCCAATCGTATCGGAGTTGGTTTCGGCGCTGCACAAGGTATATGCCGGCAGAAACATCGAGACGTCGGCCGACCTTCCGGCGGACCTCGTTTTTTTTGGCGACAAGGGCGACATCATGGAAATCCTTGGAAACGTGCTCGACAACGCATTCAAGTATTGCGCGACATCGGTTTGCATCAAGGGGGCATCCGTTGGTGAAACGTCTCGACCGGGTTTACGAATCGAGGTCAGCGACGACGGTGCGGGATTTCCTGACAGCTTGGGGAGCCGGGTCCTGAACCGGGGCGTCCGTGCCGACACGCGCACCAAAGGCTACGGCATAGGATTGGCGTCCACCCGGGATATCGTCCGCATTTATGGCGGTACACTCGATATCGGCAACCAAAAACCTCACGGCGCGATTGTCGCCATAACGCTGCCAGGCGGCTGATCGACTGCATATCTCCCTTGCACGGTCTGTGGGTATACCCCAGGCATTCGACGGTTCTTCCATTTTTCCTCCCTGACGATATCCAATGAGTGAAACGGCTTACAACTCGGTTGTCAGATTTCGACGGTGTCGTTCAGTTCACGTTCAGGAGCCGTCGGGCAAAATGCCGGTCACCAAGAAAATTGACAAATGGGAGACATGAGAATGAAGACCGGACATCTGACTATCGGATTCCTCGGAGCGCTGCTCATCGCAGGCCCAATCAGCGCCGAACAGCGCGGAGATTCCGTGGCGACGACCGTTGATCGATACGCCACCAAGGAAAACATCGGCAGGGCCATCGGAACCGCTGCGGGCGCCTTTGTCGGATCTCAGTTCGCCGATGGAGGCACAGCGGTCTTCACCGCGGCTCTGGGCGGCCTGGCGGGATATCTGATCGGTGGCCATATCGGCCGGGAGCTGTCACGGAAAGATCAGGCAGGTCTCGCCGATGCCACGCAGACCGCACTCAATACGGGTCGCAACCAGGATTGGAAAAACCCAGAGACCGGCGTCACCGCACGGGTGGCGGTTCAAGACGATGGCTACGTCGGAAGGCAGCTCATCGGGCGCGTCGCCGAACTTCCCGCACTCGAGCTCATTAACGATTACTACGTCACCGGCTCCAATACGAACGTGCGTGGAGGTCCTGGCACGGAGTACGCCATCCTCCACCGTGTCGCGAAAAACCAGCGCTTGCCGGTCATTGGTCGCGTGGTCGGGGAGAGCTGGTACATGGTCGCCGAGCGGGGCTCGGGCAGTGGCTTCATATTCGCGCCGCTGATGTCCAGAGCATCCGCCCAGCCCCTTTCACGAAATGCCATTCGGGACGCGCAAATCATCGACGAGCCTGTCCGCAGCTATGCTGTAGAACAAAGAGCCTGCCGGGTAATCGATCAGGAAGTTCAGTTGCCCGGTGGCGACACCAAAACGCACAGCTTCCGGGCCTGCCAGCAGAAAGATGGAAGCTGGTTGGAGGTCTGAGTGTGAAAATCCTCCCTAAAACGATACTACTGGCCACCTTGATCGTCGCACCGCTTGCGTCCATGGCGGCGGAACGCCTCCTTGCGCAGGGCACGGAATATCAGGTTACCCACAACACCGCCGGCGCCTGCGGCAAGTCGGCAGCGATTACCATTCGTTCGGAAGATTTCGAATTCTTCACCAGGAATTCCAGCCAGTTGCAAAACATCCTGGACGGGGCGCGCGCCATGATCGAGTTTCAGTGCGGCCGCATCGAGGCGATTGCGCGGGCGAACTCAGGGGTTTACATGATCCTGTTTACTCAGGCAAAGCGCAGCGCGATAACGACTGGATACTGATGGCGAACCGGTCCATCCGGGAAGCCAGGAAACTCGACTACCGGCCCGGGCCTGTGCCTGTCGATACGTCATCCGGCCAGCAGGGTTACACGGTGGCGAACCTCAAAACCGGCATGTCCGTTCGCGAATCAGAAAATGCGATACGCAAAGCGTTCGGCGCCGCACCTCACTATGATCCGGAACTCAGGCTGATGACTCTGCATTTAAACGGGTGCCCGGATGACTATTCGTGGAACAGACCGGACTCTAACCCCGTTTCCGGTTGGAAGTGCCTCAAAGTCTGGTTCAGCGACCAGCGCGTACCCGAACTCGAACGGCTGGAGCTCGTGCAGGTCATTGACGGGACGGACATGAATGTCGCGGAATCTTCCCTAGATACGCACTTCGGGCAACCGGACGACAGACAAGTTGAAATCAACGACAACCGATGGCAAAGGTCCGGCAAAATGGTAAGGATGTCCTGGGGTGAGCATACCGATGATGACAGCGGGCATCGTGAACTCGAAGCGAATCTGACGCGTCTGGATGGCCGTATAGTTACCGTCATCGAGCTCAACGAAGCCGGGCTTGCGGCGGATTGGGCCGCGAAAAACGAGCTGATGACAGGGCTCGTATTGTAGCGATCTTCAGTGTGGGCCGGCTCGATCGGCAACCGACGCGCCGGCCCGCATGGGTCATAGGCCGCTGATCTTATGCTACACGTAATCTGGTGTATATTTCCGGGAAACAATACGGAAATTTTCAATGACGGCACTCGATTTGACTGATGAATCCAGTTTCACCTACTGGTGCGAAGACAAGATCCGCTTCGCTGATCTGGATACCTATGGCCACCTCAATAATGTTGCATATGCCACCTCGAGAGCGGCCGGGTGGACTTTTTATCCGAGGTCATCGAAGGTTCTCTGGACGGCGAAGGAGAGGGCTGGGTAATCGCCAAGCTCACCATCAATTTCCTGACATCGGCGTATTACCCGGGAAACGTCAAAATCGGGAACGTGGTCCGCCGAATCGGCAACTCATCGGTCATTTGTGAGCAGGGCTTGTTCACCAACGGCAAGTGTTTTGGCACCTGTGAGAGCGTGCTAGTCTGGGCGGATTCCAAAAACGAAGTTTCCCGCCCAATGCCCGAACATATCAAGGCAATCCTCAGCAAATACATGAAGAACTATTAGCCTCAGCTCGATCTTAACTCGGACCGTTACCAGTACATTCGGATGCCCGTGTTTATACCAAAGCCGGTGTATTCGCCAAGGTCGCCGGCGTCATCTTTCATCCGCCCGTACTCGACGCCGGTCTGCCATTTCAATTTGTGGCCGTAGAAGTAGACGTTGAATCCGAGGTATATCTCGTTGTACTCATCTCCTCTGCCGTCGACGATCCTGCCCGCATATCTCGGCAGCCTTACCCCGTTTTCACCCTCGCTGGTGACGAACGTATAACGAAGGACCGCCTGGTAGCGTGGGCTGAAATCATAAAAAGGCATGATGACCAGACCCCACACGTCACTCTGTCCGGCGAATCCCTTGCCGCCGGACAGGTCCGACCACAGGCCCCACTGCCCGGCCTGCCACTTTGTGACCAGCGACAGCACCTGCGAGAAATCCCGGGTGCCGGAATTGATATGCTCCTGGTTGTAGACGTAATCGACACGGATCATGCCGCTGTCAAGCTTTGGAATCTCCTTGAACTTGTGACCGAGGGAAACGAGGCCGAAGTAGCTTGCATCGAAGCGGCTGATTTCGTCATGATCTTCCGATGAAAAGATACCGACGTTGTAGCTCCGGGCTTCGTTGACCTTTCCTTTGGCGCCGATACCGGCGAAATACTCTCTGGTGAACCACAGGTTGTTGGTCAAGTTGTTGCGCTGCATGGTCAGCAGACTCTTCGACGAGGTCGCGCCGTCCAGAGTAAACCCGACCGACTGTTTGAGAAGCTTGAAACTGAGGTTCTTGTTCGGAGACCAGCCAATGTACGCATCGGTCAACCGGGCATACATATCGCCCAACGAGTTATTGAGATCGAAATCGCCCTCGATATGCAGCACCCATTTACGGAATACGTCAGCCTTGAATCCAAATCGGAAACGACGCCAAAGAAATTCATCGGAGAACTCCCCCTGATCGGCATCGAACCAGACTGCTTCGGGCTGGATACGACCACTTAATACGAATTTTTGCAGAAAGCGGTTGTCCTCGTTCTCGTAAAGCCTGGCGTAGCTCCAGATCCTGTCAAAGTTAGAGGCATCCTGTTCCCCGACCGCCACGGCTAACGGCGCCTGGCACGGGATTGAAGCAAGGGCGGCAACGCAATACCAGAGGCATCTCATGAGACTTTCGGGGTGTCGATACTAATTCCAGCGCTGTGCTAGCGCACTATGGTGGCAAACACAGCATGGCCAACCGTTTCAAGCCATAGTAAAACCATCGACACAACCGGTGTGATTCGATGCATTTCCAAACTCTACACGTTATTGATAGGAAAACAGTGATTATCGGGTGTTTTCCCTCAACTCTTGGCGATGATTATCAAGCGATTCGACCGCCTCTCCGTCATCGAGGCTAAAGCCGCGGCAACTGTCAGTTTTCTCATTTTCTATTCTGCTTCCCGGTTATTTTCGTTCGGCAATCGGGCCTCTTTGATCTCGACTTGATGCATATGAACATCCTGCTGTGGAAAGGGAATGGAAATGCCGTTGGCGTCGAATGCCAGTTTTATGTTTTCCAACAGGCCCGCGCGTACGCTCCAAAAGTCTTTGTTCTTGACCCAGGGCCGCACATTGATATTGACACTGCTGTCCGCCAGTTCACCCACGGCCACACTGGCTGCCGGGTCCTTGAGGATGCGTTCATCTTCTGCGATGACGGTTTCGATCAGTGTTCGCGCTCTTTTTATGTCGTCCTGATAGCTTATGCCGAACACCAGGTCCACACGCCTGTTTTCCTCCGCCGAATAGTTGACTATCGTGTCGTTGTACACCAGACGGTTGGGCACTATGATCCGCTTGTTGTCCGGCGTCAGCAGGGTGGTGTTGAACATCTCCACTTCGAGCACCGTACCCGCGGTACCCGCGGCCTCGATATAGTGCCCCAGCTTGAAGGGTTGAAAGAAAGCGATCATGACGCCGGCCGCGAAGTTGGACAGGGAATCCTTGACTGCCAGGCCGACGGCCAGACCCGCCGCACCAAAAATAGCCAGCGCGGACGTCGTGTCGATGCCGAGTTGATCCAGGGCCGCCAGTACCACCAGCGCCATCAGTGCGACATATGCGGTGTTTCCCGCCAGCCTAACAAGCAAATCATCCAGGCCATGCCTGGTCAGCTGTTTGGCCAGGTAGTTACTCATCCACCTCGCGACTTTTCGGCCGATATAGAAAATTACCAGCGCCCAAAAGATATGCAGCACCCAGGGCCCAACAGCGCTCCACAAATTATCAGCAGTTAACTCCATTGCTCAGATCTCTCGATGTTTGATTGTTGTTGCCGGTTTGTGCCGGCGGACCGACTGGTTGCGATTTACCCGCGGTGAAGACAGGCGATATATTGAATCGCTCCCGCTCACTGGGCGGCCGTAGTATACAGAACCTTGACTGCATTCTCTCCAACATTCCGCTGCAACGGCATGATCGATTTGACGCGGGGAGCGACCGATTCAGGCTATAATCAGGATGGATACTTGTACGGCATAGCCGCATTACCGCTCCGCGATCGATAGAAAACCGGGCTGCGCGAACAACATCAGGGTGGCTCAGGAGACAAGAGTGAAACTGTTTCTGATTCTGGTTGGTATCGCCATTGTTGTCATAGGCTCTCAATATTATTTCGATTCTCCGCCCGCCAACGAGAGTTGTGCGGCAGATCCTTTACCGTCTTGCGCGGCCCTCAGCCGCACCGGAAGCCACGTGACGGTCATTAATAATTGCGAGTACGACATCACGCTTCAGTGGGAATTTTTGGCTGGATCAAACCAGGTCCATAACCTGCCCCCCGGGGGGACCAAACGAGTGTCATCCTATCCCATCAAGGTTGACTCAGTCTCCTGTTGTCCCGAACAGAACCGATGCTGGTGAGCCGTCCGATTGTCGGGGGTATGCGGCGCAGCCTGATCCGCAACAGTCTGATCATATGCATTGCGGTCGGCGTAACGGACTGCACCAGCATCGGCCCCAAAACCATACCCCGGGATCGCTCGAACTATATCAACAGCGTTGCCACATCCTGGAAATCCCAAACATTGCTCAATATCGTCAAACTACGGTACGCCGATACCCCCGTGTTTCTGGAAGTGGCGCAGATCGTCAGCGGCTATACAGTGGAAAGCAAGCTCGCGGCTGAGGCCAATCTTTCTAACATTCAGGACAGTCTGACGCTGGGCGGCGAAGGCAAGTTCATCGACCGGCCCACGATAACGTATTCGCCGTTGACCGGCGACAATTTCGTACGCAAATTGCTTGCGCCCATACCGCCCAGTGCAGTGTTGTCACTCATCCAGTCCGGATGGCCGGCGGACCTGGTTATGAGAACCACGGTTCAGGCCGTCAACGGTCGGCGGAACCAGTCGGGGACCGAACCTCGCCGGAGTCCCGCCGACAAGGATTTCTACTATCTGATCGATCTGTTGCGGGAGATCCAGCAATCGGGCGCATTCGGCATGCGCATCGAACAGCGGGCCCAGGAAAAAGACACTACCGTACTGTTTTTCTATCACGAAACGCTGGATCCCAACGTTGCGGTCATTATCGGGTCATTGAAGGAACTTCTTGGCCTGGACCGGAACTCCCTTCGTTACAAGATCGCGTATGGCGCGATTCCGAGCGGGGATGACGAAATCGCCATCCTTACTCGCTCGGTCATCCAGATCATGCTGGAAATCGCCTCTTACATCGAGGTTCCGGAAAAACACATCGAGAGTAACCGGACGCAGCAGACCGCCTCGGTCAAGACCGAAATCGAGGCGGATATCCCCCCGCTCATTCGCATCAAAAGTGGTAAGGAACGACCCTTAGATCCCTTTGTCGAAATCGAGTACGAAGACTACTGGTTCTGGATCAACGCCGACGATTTCGATTCGAAGCGGGTTTTCACCTTTCTCATGCTGATACTGATGCTGTCGGAGACCGGTGATAGCGGAAAGCTACCCGTACTGACCATACCCGCGGGGTAGCCCGCATTTCTCACCAGCCGGCTATGGATGATAGTCAAGCATTGCAAACATTAAAGTCTATGCATGGGTCCAAAAAAAACAGCGAGTCTTTGAAACACCTATCCCGGCCCTGGTTGGTCCAGGCCCCGCGGAACTTGGGCTTCATTCGATCCATAGCTACGGCTATGCATCTCACCGCATCCCGGCGTTCATCGGCCCCTGTCCTGCGCCATCATCCGGGATCCTGGCGAGAAATGCGGGCTAGTCCAAAAGCTTTTCAAGTTCCTTGCCGAGCCTGTCCTTGAGTGCATCCTGCTTTTCCCCGATGTACTCTTGCGCCTTTTTCTTCAGCGTTCGCCTAGCCGTCTCCGCCAGGACCTGCGCGACGAACTGACCCAGCATTACGCGGGCGATCTGTTGCGGCGAGCCCTTCAAGTTTCCGAAGCGCAGCCGATCGATGGTCAGTTCCATGGGCTCCCCGCCATCATCCCAAGTGACCGTGGCTTTCGCTTTCTCGACTTCGACCTCGTCGATCTGGATTTGAACCGGATCTCGGTCCGGATCTTTTTCCTTTTCTTGCTCCTGTTTTGCAATTTCTTCACCGCTCGCGGCCGAGGCTTGTATATTCTTGTTCAAAACATCGAAATTGGATCTGTCGCCCTTGAATTCGACGCGAATCTGCGGCTCGCTGGTATGGATACGCTTAACCACGCCTGAAACAATGTCAACGACCGCGGTAATTTCGCTGAAACGAAACGCCGGTTGATCGCTGAAACCCGGTGGATTCGCAACAGAGAGATTACTGATAGCCGCGCTGCCCTCCCTCAATCTGATGCTGACGGACTCGGTACTGACCCTTGTTCCCAACACCTCGGACCCGGTATCTTCGATCATGTTTCTGGCAATTGAATCCAAGTTGCTTAGAAGAAAATAGGCGGCCGCTGCAAGTACAGCCAAAACAATGAAAACTGTAACAAGGATTTTTTTCATTTCTGTCTGCCGTTATTACTGAGGTTCACACATACCTGATACCGATCGGTAAAATGAATACCGGAACGGCGGAATGGATTCAGCACGGATTATATGCGCAAGCCCTTACCGGGCATCAAAGAAACGGCACATAAACCGAGCGAATCGAATCTATTTAGAACACCGGGTCTCTTGCCGCACGTCGATTGCTGGTAACATCGAAACTGGGATGCGAATACTGTGCTGGAATATTCATAAAGGCATCGGGGGAGTGGACCGTCGTTACGATCTTCACCGGATCCTGCGGGTTATCGACCACTACGACCCCGACGTGTTGATACTGCAGGAAGTCGACCAGGGTGTGCCGCGTACTCGACGCCACGACCAGGTCGGACTTATCGCGGACGTCCTGGAGTATCCCCATGCCGAATATGGTCCCAACGTCCGACTGCGCCGGGGGCGCTACGGCAATGCAACCCTGTCACGGTCCCCCATCGTCAACGCCCGCAACATCGACCTCAGCTTTGGAATCAAGAAGTCACGGGGAGCACTCTATACGGAAATACGCACCAGGGTTGACGAGCACACGTACAGACTGCATCTGGTCAACGTGCATCTGGGTCTGTCGGGCATGGAAAGGCGCTGGCAGGTCAAACGGCTTATGGACTCGAACGAACTGAGCCGCCTGGATGCCGCGAGCCGAATCGTGGTGGCCGGAGATACCAATGACTGGAACGGTGCGTTGGGCCGAGGACCCCTCAAAAAATCTGGATTCCTCTGTGCGACAGGCACGGGACGACGCGCATCACTGACTTTTCCAGCATGGCAGCCCGTGAGCGCCCTGGACCGGGTCTTCTACCGTGGCGCGATCGAAAGTGAACATCACTATCGCGGGCGTCTTCGAATCACCCGGCAAGCCTCCGACCACCTGCCCGTCATCGTCGATTTTCGAATTAGGGAACGCTAGGAGCCTCCTCAGGGGTTTTCGAACGCTGCCAGTTCCATTGTCGAATCCAGGTTCAACTCGTCGCAAAAATCCTGAAAATCGTGCCTCAGTTCCGCAATGGCGGAATCCGCGTTCACGGCGATGGTGAGATGCATGGAAAACACGGGAGTTCCGGTGTGGGCCGCGGCGTAGGTTGCGGTCGACATGTCCTCGATGTTTATCCGTCGGTTTGCGAAAAAGTCGGCTACATCATGGACGATCCCCGGATGGTCCATCGAAACCACATCGATCCGGTAGGGCAAAAGAGATGCATCGCGCCGTCGGGGCTTCGTCTTCTTGACCACGATGGTCATTCCCAGTTTCCGCTCCATGGCTGGAATCTGGGTGATCAATTTTTCGATCGCCTCCGGCTCTCCCACCACCAGCATGATGATTGTAAAGGCACCGCCGAGTACGGCCATTCGACTGTCTTCTATGTTTCCGCCATCGTTGAGGATTTCCTCGGATAGTTCGTTTACGATGCCGGTCCGGTCATCACCCACGGCCGTGATCACGACGTATTTCATTTTTTGTTTTCCGACTTGCCTAGATACGCAACACTGTACATCTATCCGAGCGGCAGTAAAAGTTCACGCATCGATGGACGGTCGGCGGAGGATCACGTGCGGCATCTGTGCAATATGGTCAGTATCAGGTAGGCCAGCGCCGTGACCAGGATGATGGTAGCCCCCGAAGGAACGTCGAGCGAATAGGATACACCCAGCCCGGTGAGGCAGAACAAGGTACCCAATACCACGGCAAGGCCCATCATGGATTTCATGGTCTGCGTGTAATGCTGGGATATCGCGGCCGGCAATGTAAGCAATGCAATGACCAGTATCAGGCCAACCACCTGGATCATCAGCACGATGGATACCGCTGTCAGGCAGAGCAGGATCAGATATAGCGCGGTAACCGGGAGACCCCGGAGCCGGGCAAACTCCTCGTCGAACGTAATTGCCGTGAATTGTTTATAGAAAAGAATGATCGTAACCACCAAGACAACATTCAAGATGAGCATCATCAGCAACTGCTCCTTCGATACCAGAAGCACATTTCCGAAAAGGTAGGTCATGAGATCGACCTGGTACCCCGGTGTCTGCGAAATGAACAGGATTCCGACAGCCATACCGGCTGCCCAGAACGCGCTGATCAGGATGTCCTCCTGTTCCCTGGCATGGAGCTTCACCAATCCGAGAACCAGCGCCGCGATGACCGCTGTTACCAGCGCACCTAACATGGGTAAAAAACCGAAGAACAATGCGGCGCCCATGCCGCCCAGCACCGCATGGGCAATGCCCCCCGCCAGGAACCCGATCCGCTTGACGACCACGTAGGTACCGACCATGCCGCAAGCCGAGCTGGCGAGCACGCTCGCAAGTACCGCGTTTTGAAGGAAGCCGTGCTGCATCAGCGCGTGGAGGAAGTCCATCCCGTTTTCTGCCGATCAGGAATGCCGGTGAGCCACCATGTGGACGTCGGATCCATAGAGTTGCTGCAGCGTCCGTCCATCTATGGTTTCGGTCTTATGGCATACCAGGGTGCGATTCAGGCAGGCCACCCTTTCGACGTATTTGGATATGAATCCGATATCGTGGGACACCACTACGATAGCCATCCGTTTGTTCAACTCTTTGAGTAAATCGAAAATTTCCGACTCCAGTCGGGTATCGATATTCGAGGTGGGCTCATCCAGTAGCATGAGTTCGGGCTGGCTGACCAGTGCGCGGGCGAGCATTACCCGCTGCAATTGGCCTCCGGACAGGGTATTCAACCGCCTCGAGGCAAGGTGCTGGATTTCCGTCTCGGTCATTGCCCGTTCGGCACCGCTGATATCGCTGGCTGCGTAACCTGCGAACGGCTTGGTGACGCCCAACCGGCCCATCAGAACGGTTTGGCCAACGGTTATTGGGAAGTCTCTCGGGAATGTTGGATATTGAGGAACATATCCCAGCTTTTTCCTCGCCTTCGACGGAGTGGTCCCCAGCACCGTGACCTTTCCCCGGTCGGGCTGCAACAGGCCCAGCACGATCTTCAACAGCGTGCTCTTGCCGCCCGCGTTGGGCCCTACCACCCCTATGAACTCGTTTAGTTCAACTTCGATATCGATAGCATCCAGGACCAGCAGGTCCCCATACCGGAATGTCAGATCGACGATCTCTATTGCTTTGCTCATCAGTGAACCGGCCGTGGCAGTTGCAT